>NZ_JADZGH010000102.1:5131-18291 GCF_015865005.1 Rhodococcus sp. CX | reverse complement strand
CTCGCCCGCCTGCACCAGCGGCACTACGCCGGTGCGGCGGTGCGGGTCTCGAGCCCGCAAGGGCGGTTCTCGGACGGTGCCGCGCTCGTCGACGGGCGGGTACTCACCCACGCCGAAGCGTGGGGCAAGCACCTGTTCCATCACTACGAGACCGGCGCCGTGGTGCACGTGCACCTCGGCATCTACGGCGAGTTCACCGAATCCGCGCTGCCGCTCGGCCCGCCGGTCGGTCAGGTCCGCATGCGGATGATCGGGGTCGAGCACGGCAGCGATCTGCGCGGCCCCGCGGCGTGCGATGTGCTCACCCCCGACGAGGTCGACGCCATCGAGGCCCGGCTGGGGCCCGATCCGCTGCGCGCCGACGCCGACCCGGATCTGGCGTGGGGGCGGATATCCAAGTCCCGCACCGCAATCGGATCACTGCTCATGAACCAGGCGGTGATCGCCGGGGTCGGCAACGTGTATCGGGCCGAAGTGCTGTTCCGCCACGGCATCAGCCCGGAACGACCCGGAAAGAACCTGTCGCGCAGCGAATTCGACGCTATGTGGGCGGACCTGGTCGAACTCATGCAGATCGGGATGGAGCGCGGCCGGATGCACGTCGTGCGGCCCGAACACGATCACGGCGCCCCGGCCTATGCCAAGGACCGGCCCCGCACCTACGTCTACCGCCGCGCCGGTGATCCCTGCCGCGTGTGCGGCACTCCCGTCCTGCATTCGGTCATGCAGGCGCGCAACCTGTTCTGGTGCCCGACCTGCCAGCCCGCCTGACCGTCACGACCCCGCCTGACCGTCACGACACGGATTCGTCCGACTTCTCGCCGAGGACGTCCCGGAACCCGGTGCGGATGCATTCCTCGAACACGGCCCGGTCCGGCACTGCCCCGACGTCGAGCGTGACGCCCAGGCAGCACGTGCCGAGATACGACACCATCGTCACGTTGAACGCCGACCCGAGTGTCGGCCCGAAGGCGTAGTACCGCTCGGCCCGCGCACCCGCCACATACAGCGGGACCGGGGATCCCGGCACGTTCGAGGCCAGGAAGTCGACGTGCTCGAGCATGCTGCCGACCACCGCCGGCGGCAACATGTTCAGGGGAGCGGCGAGCACCTCGCCCATATCGAGCGCCGGTTCCGCCCGCCACGCACGGACGATCGACTCGATCTCCCGCATGAGGTCGTCGACGTCGCCGCCGTGTACCGGAAGCGCGAATCGCGCCAGGTTGATGCGGTTGCCGCCCATCTCGTCGTCCGGTCGGCGCACGCTCAGCGGCATCGTCACCCGCAACGACTCGACGTCGGCGTCGTGAGCGCGGTGATAGTGGTGCAGGCCGACGACCAGTGCCGTGAGGAAGGCGCTGTTGACGGTGCATCCGGCGCGATGCCCCGCCGCGCGGAGCCCCTCGAGCGGGACATCGAACGAGAACAGCGCCCGGCCCAAGGCGCGTTCGGTCATCACCGGCGACGCGGTCGTCGTGATCGGCCGCAGATAGCGGGCCACCGACGACACCGTGCCGAGCACACCGCGCGCGGCTCCGACCGGGTCGGTGACCACCGCGCGGGTCGCGGGCCACACCGACCGCAGTCCCCGGCCGACCATGCCGCGGGCCTGGGACCCGTAATCCTCTAGCAGTTCGGTCACGAGGTCCCACGAGCCGAGGCGCTCGGGTTCCGGGGGAGCGGGCGGTTCCGGCCGCGGGGTGCCCTCCCGCGTGAAATCGACGATGTGCGCGGTGATCTGCATGCCACCGAGACCGTCGGTGAGCGCGTGGTGCACCTTGAGCAGGATCGCTGCGCCTCCGTCGGCGAGGCCGTCGACGACGGTCAGCTCCCACAGCGGCCGGGCCCGGTCGAACGCCGTCATGGCCGCGATGCGGGCGAGTTCCAGGACGTCGTCGATCGTGCCGGGGGACGGCAGCGCGGTGTGCCGCAGATGCCAGGACAGGTCGAAGTCCGGGTCCGCGACCCAGCGCGGCGCGCCCAGGCCGAACGGGACGGACACGACCCGGTGCCGGAAGTGCGGGACGTCCCGGGTGCCGCGGTCCATCATCTCGACGACGCGGTCCCAGTCGGGGGACGAATCGAGTGTGATGACGGCGACGATCGTCGAACGCAGCGCGGGGTCCTGCTCCATGCTCCACGTCAGGAAATCGGTCTGCGCCATGCGCCGTCCTGCGGTGCCCATGTTCGGACGATCCCACATTTGCGGGCGCCGCGGCCAGAGTCCACGATCCCGGCCGTTCCGGTCGGAAGTCCCCGGACACCGGTGACCGCCGATCGGAACGGCTGCCTACGTCGACAGGATCGACGATTCAGCTGCGCCGGTCAGAAGTCGAACCCGCCCCCGAAGTCGCCGCCACCGAAGTCGAACCCGCCGGAGTCGCCACCGCCGCCGAAGTCGCCACCGCCGCCGAAATCGTCACCACCGCTGAAATCGTCACCGCCGCCGAAATCGTCTCCGCCGAAGTCCTCACCGCCGCCCACGTCACCGACGTCCGCGGTGCCGTCGCCGACACCGCTCTCGAACGCCTGCGCGTCGTACGGCACCCCGGCCATGCCCGAGAACATCGCCGAGAACAGCAGCATCGATCCCACGCCCCAGGCGCCCGCGACCAGCGCCGGCTTCCACCACGGTTCCGAGTACCAGCCCGCCGGCACCGGACGGCCCGCGACCCGGCCGCCGGGGTAGTAGTTCGGCGTCCGCGGCGACGGGGACGGGGATGCGGACACCTGCCGGCCCTCGAATTCGATCTGCCGTTCCTCGGTGACGGCGCCGGCCGACTTCTGGCCGTCGAGCGGCGGGATCTCCGGTCCGGGATCCATGCCCATCGCGATGCGGGCCGCCCGGATGTAGTACAGCCCTTCGAGAGCGCTCTGCTTCGCGAGGCGCGCCTGCGCCGGGGTCTGCGCCTGCTCGATTTGCGAGCCGGCCGCGTTGTAGCGCTCGGACGCGTCCGCGAGCGCCTGCTTGGAGGCGTCGTCGGTCCCGGTCAGGTTGTAGATCTGACCGCCGAGACGCTCGATCGCCTGACGGGCGTCCGCCTTCGCATCGTCGAGACGGACCGCGCTGTGGCCGGACGATTTCTTCTGGCTCCGCGACACGAAGTACACGACCGCGCCGACGGCAAGGACGATGAGCAGGAGTTCCACGGCGATGCGCCTTCCGACTGTGCGTGCGGGTACGACGCCCAGCCTACCGACGGTCAGCTCTCGAGGACTGCGAGCAGACCGGCGCGGATGCAGTCGTCGAACATCTCGGCGTCGCGCACCGCGTCGGTGTCGATCGTGAACCCGAGACAGCAGCTGTCCAGGTACGACATCAGGGTCGCGTTGAACGCCGAACCGAGCGTCGGCCCGAAGCCGTAGTACTTCTCGATCTTCGCGCCCGCCACGTACAGGGGCACGTGCGATCCCGGCACCGTGCAGGCGAACACGTCGTCGTGGTCGAGCGGGTCGTCGATCACCGCCGGCAGCAGGTTCGGTGGGGGTGCGAGGTGCCGGCCGGGTTCGGTGGCGGGGCCGGAGTACTCGTCGAGCAGTCGCATGAGCAGCGCCGGATCGTCGGCGGGGACCGGCAGGTCGGCACGGGCCAGGCTGATCCCGGGACCGCCGTTCCCTGTACCACCGTTCTCTGGGGCCAGCGGCATCGCCAGGCTCAGCTCGTCGACGTCGATACCGCAGCGGAACCGGTAATCGGCCAGCCCGAGCAGCACCGCCGCGAGGAACGCGCTGTCCAGGGTGCTGCCCGCGCGCTCGGCGGCCGCCCGCAACTCGGTGAGCGGCACGTCCACCACGTGCAGCCGGCGGGCGCCGGTCCTGGCGGGTTCGGCGGACGACGTGAACCACCGCAGCGGCGCCGCGAGGGACTGCACCAGTCCGCCGATCGACTCGACGAGGGAACCGAACGAGCCGGCTGCCCGATCGGTCGCGTCCTCCGCGGTCGTCGTTTCCGGCTCGGGTTCCGGGTGTTCGTGACCGTGTCGTTCGAGGTCGACGATGCGGGCGGTGATGTGGGTGCCGTCGGCGCCGTCGGCGTACGCGTGGTGAATGCGGATCAGCAGGGCGGACTGGCCGCCGAGCAACCCTTCGACCAGCGTCAGCTCCCACCCGGGATGTTCCGGGACCGCGGCGGCGGAGGTCGTGCGGGCGTAGTCGAGAACGTCGTCGAAGGTCGCGGGGGAGGGCAGGGTCACCCGATCGAGTTGCCACGGCAGGTCCGAGTCGTGTTCGCCGGCCCATCGCGGCGGCGCCAGCCCGAACGGCACGTCGAGAACGCGGTGCCGGAACGCCGGCGTTTCGGGGGTTCCACCGGAGAGCATCTCGCCGACCCGATCCCAGTCGGGGGAGGCGTCGAGCAGGACGGCGGCGACGATCGTCGACCGCAGCGCCGTCTGCTCAGGGGGCGCGGCGGGACGGCCGGAAGCGTCGTTCATGCTCGGAACGTTCTCATACCGACACCGGCGGAACCCGTTCGATCTCGGTGTGATGACCGTTTCGAGTCGAAACGGTGACCGGGAGGAACAGGAACGGGGTGCCCGGAAACGACTCACGCCCGCCACCGGAAGTGGTGGCGGGCGTGAGGTCCCGTGGAGGGGATGACGGGAATCGAACCCGCGTAGCCAGTTTGGAAGACTGGGGCTCTACCATTGAGCTACATCCCCGCGAGCAAGCGACTTCTGCCGGGATCGCCGTCTCCGTCGCTGCCGGATGAGACTGTACCGAACCTCGCTTTGGATTTCATAATCGGGGGGCCGTAGGATTCCTCAGCGGGTCCCCGGGCGGTCGACGGGAACCGGTTGGACGACGGGATGTGGCGCAGCTTGGTAGCGCATCCGCTTTGGGAGCGGAGGGTCGCAGGTTCAAATCCTGTCATCCCGACCAGAACGAACGGCGGCGGAGAAATCGGCGCCTGTAGTCAGACCTAGACAAGAGCACGACACAGAAGGAGCATGTCCGTGAAGAGCACCGTCGAGCAGCTCAGCCCGACGCGAGTCCGTATCAACGTTGAGGTGCCCTTCGAGGAGCTCCAGCCTGATTTCGACCGCGCGTTCAAGGCTCTCGCCAGCCAGATCCGCCTGCCCGGCTTCCGTCCCGGCAAGGCTCCCCGCAAGCTGCTGGAGGCTCGTGTCGGCCGCGGCGCCGTGCTCGAGCAGGTCGTCAACGACGCGATCGGCCCCCGCTACAGCGAGGCCGTGACCACCAACGACGTCAAGGTCATCGGCCAGCCCGAGATCGAGCTCACCAAGATCGAGGACAACGTCGAGCTGGCGTTCACCGCCGAGGTCGACGTCCGCCCCGAGATCACCCTCCCCGATTTCTCCGAGATCGCCGTCACCGTCGATCCCGTCGAGATCACCGACGAGGACGTCGCCGAGCAGCTTCTCTCGCTGCGCCAGCGCTTCGGCACCCTCAAGGGTGTCGAGCGGCCCGTGCAGGACGGCGACTTCGTCTCCATCGACCTGTCGGCCACCGTCGACGGCGAGCCCGTCCCGGAGGCCGCGACCGAGGGCCTGTCCCACGAGGTCGGCTCCGGCCAGCTCATCGAGGGCCTCGACGAGGCCATCATCGGTCTCGAGGCCGGTGGCTCCACCGAGTTCACCTCGAAGCTCGTCGCCGGTGAGTTCGCCGACAAGGAAGCCGTCGTCACCGTCAAGGTGAACTCCGTCAAGGAGCGCGAGCTTCCCGCCGAGGACGACGACTTCGCGCAGCTCGCGAGCGAGTTCGACACCCTCGACGAGCTGAAGGCGGACCTGCGTGAGCGCGTCGAGCGCGTCAAGCAGGTCGAGCAGGCCGGCCAGATCCGCGACAAGGTTCTCGAGGCTCTCCTCGAGGCCGTCGAGGTCCCGCTGCCCGAGGCCGTCGTCCAGGCCGAGATCGACAGCGCGCTGCACGACGCCATCCACGCGCTCGACCATGACGAGACCAAGCTCAACGAGCTGCTCGAGGAGCAGGGTTCGAGCCGCGAGGAGTTCGACAAGGACGCCCGCGAGTCCGCCGAGCGTTCCGTCAAGACCCAGCTGCTGCTGGATGCGATCGCCGAGGCCGAGGGCACCACGGTCGAGCAGCAGGAGCTCACCGAGCGCATCTTCTTCCAGGCGCAGCGCTACGGCATCCCGCCGGAGCAGTTCATCCAGCAGATCAGCCAGGCGAACCAGCTCGGCGCGATCTTCGCGGACGTGCGTCGCGGCAAGGCGCTCGGCAGCGTCGTGAACAAGGCGACCGTGACCGACACCACCGGTGCGACCGTCGACACCGAGACGCTGTTCGGTTCGAAGACCGAAGAGGGCGCCGAGGCCGAGGCCGAAGGTGCGGAGAACGAGGCTGCGGCCGACGAGTCGGCCGAGTAGAACGCGCTGATCGTTCCGCTGTAAGCGAATTGGGGCGGCACCGGGCATCCGGTGCCGCCCCGCTTTCGTTAGTGTCTGTGTCAGCAATCCACGATTGACGAGAAGGCAGGTACCGTGACTCCTCAGAATCCGGCGACATCCATCGGTCCGACGATGACCTCGGCCACCGCTGGGCTGAACCTCAGCGACTCGGTCTACGAGCGCCTGCTCCGCGAGCGGATCATCTTCCTCGGTACCCAGGTCGACGACGACATCGCCAACAAGCTCTGCGCCCAGATCCTCCTGCTCGCGGCCGAGGATCCGGAGCGCGACATCTCTCTCTACATCAACTCCCCGGGTGGTTCGGTGACCGCCGGTATGGCGATCTACGACACCATGAAGTTCGTCGAGTGCGACGTCGCGACGTTCGGCATGGGCCTGGCCGCCTCGATGGGACAGTTCCTGCTCTCCGCCGGTACCAAGGGCAAGCGGTACGCCCTTCCGCACGCGCGGATCATGATGCACCAGCCGTCCGCGGGCATCGGTGGTACCGCCAGCGACATCGCGATCATGGCCGAGCAGTTCGCGCACACCAAGCGGGAGATGGCCGAGCTCATCGCCGAGCACACGGGTCAGACGGTCGAGCAGATCACCGCCGACTCCGACCGGGACCGTTGGTTCACCGCGGCCGAGGCGCTCGAGTACGGCTTCGTCGACCACGTCGTGTCCCGGGCCGCGCAGGCCGGCGGCACCGGCAACTAGCCGACCCCGACGATCCGTCCCCCGCATCACGAACTTCTTGGAGAAGCGATGACCAACCTTTTCGATCCCCGCGCTCTGGGCGGAGCCGCACCGGCCGGCCCCTCCTCGCGCTACATCCTTCCGTCGTTCATCGAGCACTCGAGCTACGGCGTCAAGGAATCCAACCCCTACAACAAGCTGTTCGAGGAACGCATCATCTTCCTCGGCGTGCAGGTCGACGACGCGTCGGCGAACGACGTCATGGCGCAGCTGCTGGTTCTCGAGTCGCTCGACCCGGACCGCGACATCACCATGTACATCAACTCGCCGGGTGGCTCGTTCACGTCGCTGATGGCGATCTACGACACCATGCAGTACGTGCGCGCCGACATCACCACCGTGTGCCTCGGCCAGGCCGCCTCGGCCGCGGCCGTGCTGCTCGCCGCCGGCACCCCCGGCAAGCGTCTCGCGCTGCCGAACGCCCGCGTGCTCATCCACCAGCCCGCCACCGGCGGTATCCAGGGCCAGGTCTCCGACCTGGAGATCCAGGCCGCCGAGATCGAGCGCATGCGTCGCCTCATGGAGACCACGCTGGCCAAGCACACCGGCAAGGATCCCGACCAGATCCGCAAGGACACGGACCGCGACAAGATCCTCACCGCGGCCGAGGCCGTCGAATACGGCCTGATCGACAACGTACTCGAGTACCGCAAGCTCTCGGCACAGAAGTGACCGGCACGGCCCGGTCCGAGGCACCGCCATCGCGGGCTTCCGGACCGGGCCGGTCCACACGCGGCGGAACGAAATCCCGGTGCGCCGCACGAAGAAAACACTGTGCGCCGCACGAAGAAAACACAGTGCACCACACAAATATGACCTTCGAAACGTGGACAACAGGTCGACCTGCGTGGTGATCTCCGGGTACGGTCGAACCGAGGCGCGCTCGCCGGACCGGCACTGTCGGCGGTCCCGGGGTCGGTTGCACGCACACGAGGAAGTAGGGGACCTGACAGATGGCACGTATCGGTGATGGCGGAGATCTGCTCAAGTGCTCGTTCTGCGGAAAGAGCCAGAAGCAGGTCAAGAAGCTCATTGCAGGCCCCGGTGTCTACATCTGCGACGAGTGCATCGATCTCTGCAACGAGATCATCGAGGAAGAACTGGCCGAATCCAGTGAGGTCAAGCTCGATGAGCTGCCCAAACCGGCCGAGATCCGGGAATTCCTCGACAACTATGTGATCGGCCAGGACTCCGCGAAGCGAACCCTCGCGGTCGCGGTCTACAACCACTACAAGCGCATCCAGGCGGGCGACAGGACCCGCGACGCGCGCGGCGAGACCGTCGAACTCGCCAAATCCAACATCCTGCTGCTCGGCCCCACCGGCTGCGGCAAGACCTATCTCGCGCAGACGCTGGCGAAGATGCTGAACGTGCCGTTCGCCATCGCCGACGCCACCGCCCTCACCGAAGCCGGCTATGTCGGCGAGGACGTGGAGAACATCCTCCTCAAGCTCATCCAGGCCGCGGACTACGACGTCAAGCGGGCCGAGACCGGCATCATCTACATCGACGAGGTCGACAAGATCGCCCGCAAGAGCGAGAACCCCTCGATCACCCGCGACGTGTCGGGGGAGGGCGTGCAGCAGGCGCTGCTGAAGATCCTCGAGGGCACGCAGGCGTCGGTGCCGCCGCAGGGCGGACGCAAGCACCCGCACCAGGAATTCATCCAGATCGACACCACCAATGTGCTGTTCATCGTGGCCGGTGCGTTCGCGGGCCTCGAGCGGATCGTGTCCGATCGCGTCGGCAAGCGAGGAATCGGTTTCGGCGCCGAGGTGCGCTCGAAGGCCGAGATCGACACCACCGACCATTTCGCCGAGGTCATGCCGGAGGACCTGATCAAGTTCGGTCTGATCCCCGAGTTCATCGGCCGCCTGCCCGTCGTGGCGTCCGTGACGAACCTCGACAAGGACTCGCTCGTCCAGATCCTGTCCGAGCCGAAGAACGCCCTCGTCAAGCAGTACGTCCGCCTGTTCGAGATGGACGGTGTGGAACTCGAGTTCACCACCGACGGGCTCGAAGCGGTCGCGGACCAGGCGATCCTGCGCGGCACCGGTGCCCGCGGCCTGCGCGCGATCATGGAGGAAGTGCTGCTGCCGGTGATGTACGACATCCCGAGCCGCGACGACGTCGAGAAGGTCGTGGTGACCGCGGAGACCGTCACCGACAACGTGCTGCCGACGATCGTTCCCCGCAAGCAGGACCGCGAGCGTCGCGACAAGACCGCCTAGGCTCCGAACTTCGACGGCTCCGAACTTCACGACCACGGCCCCCGGCATCTGCCGGGGGCCGTGGTCGTTGCCGGGACTCAGCGAAGCTTGACGCTGCCGCCGTCGACCATCATCGTCTGACCGGTCATGTACGAGGCGTCCTCGCTGGCGAGGAACACCGCGACCCGGCCGATGTCCGATTCCGGGTCGCCGAAGCGGCCCAGCGGCGTCTTCGACAGCAGCGCCCGCTCGACGCCGGGGTTCGCTTCGATGTATGCCTGGACGCCCTCGGTGAGCGCCAGCGGGGAGATGACGTTGACGTTGATGTCGTCGGCGGCCCACTCGTTGGCCGCGACCCGGCTGATCGCGCGGATCGCCTCCTTGGCCGCGGCGTAGGAACTCTGCGTCACGTTGCCCTCGATGCCGGCTCCGGACGCGAAGTTGATCACCGAACCGCGGTTCGCGGCCAATTGAGCGTGCGCGGCCTTCATCAGCCGGAAGGTCGGGTAGAAGCCCGTTCCGAAGGACAGGTCGAGCATTTCCTGGGTGGTCTCGAGCAGCGGTGCCTGCCTCGACGCGTGCGCGTTGTTGACCAGCACGTCGACCTTCCCGAACGCGTCGACCGCAGCCGCCACGATCCGGTCGGCGCTCGTCTCCTCGGAGATGTCCGCTTCGAGGAATCGCGCTGTGCTGCTTCCCAGTTCGTCTTCGAGCGCGGCACCCGCGGTCGCGTCGACGTCGACGAACAGAACCTTCGCGCCTTCCTTGGTGAACGCGCGGACGATGCCTCGTCCGATACCACCGGCGCCGCCGGTGACGATCGCAACCTTGCCTGCAAGCCTCATGTCGTGCGTCTGCTTTCGGTCTCGGATCCGGTCAGTCGATGGCGAGTGCGGGCTTCTCCAGCTCGGCCACGCTGTACGCCGAGTACGTCTCGTACCTGCCGCGGCCGGTGAAGTAGGTGGAGAGCTGCTCGTCGAGTTCGTTCACCGTGAACTCGGATCCCGCTGCGTCGAAACGGTTCTCGACCTTCGGTGAGGCCATGAGCGCGACCATCTTGCCGTACACGACGAAGACCTGGCCGGTGATCTCGTGGGACGCGGGCGATGCCAGGTAGGACACCAGGGTCGCGACGCGCTCGGGTGCGAGGGGATCGAGTCCGCCGTTCGGGTTCTCGTTCTCACCGAACGTCCCGGCGGTCATCGCGGTCCGGGCGCGCGGGCAGATCGCGTTCGCCGTGACACCGTAGCGGGCCAGGCCCTGTGCGGTGGACAGGGTCAACGCGGTGATTCCCGCTTTGGCCGCCGAGTAGTTGGGCTGCCCGGCCGAACCGAACAGGAATGCCTCGGAGGAGGTGTTGACGACCCGGCCGTAGACAGGGGCACCGGCGGCCTTGCTCGCATTGCGCCAGTGCACGGCGGCGGCGTGCGAGGTGGCGGCGTGGCCCTTGAGATGGACGCGGATCACGTCGTCCCAGTCGGACTCGGACAGGTTGAAGATCATCTTGTCGCGCAGGATGCCCGCATTGTTGACCAGGATGTCGAGGGAGCCGAACATGCTCACGGCCTCGTCGACGAGACGGCCGCCGAGCGACCAGTCGGAGACATCGCCGGTGACGGCGACCGCCCGGCCGCCGGCCGCGGTGATCTCGTCGGCGACGTCGTGCGCGGCCGGACCCATGTCGTTGACGACGACCGCGGCGCCCGCGGCGGCGAGAGCGAGCGCCTCGGCGCGGCCGAGACCCGCGCCGGCTCCGGTGACGACGGCGGTGCGGCCGGCCAAGCTGACTGATTCGCCCATGCGATCTCTCCCTGTGTGCGGCTGCCACGGGGAGAACGAACCCCGGGACAGAACTAGTATTGGTTCTAGTTTGTGAGGCCGGTGGGTCGGCCGGTCCGGAGCTGTCCCACTGGCCGGGAGTGACAGGAATCGCCGGGGTGACAGATGTCACGGTGTCGCGACGGTTTCCACCACTGTGTCAGAAGGAATCTCGATGTCGCTGAACCTCGCGGACCTGTTCGAAGCCATCGCCGACGCCGTCCCCGATCGCACCGCGATCATCTGTGGGGACAGCCGCCTCACCTACCGCGAACTCGATGCCGCAGCCAACCGGCTCGCTCACCATCTGGCCGGTGCGGGGATCTCCGCAGGTGAGCACGTCGGTCTCTACATGCGCAACAGCACCGAATTCGTCGAAGCGCTTCTGGCGATCCTGAAGATCCGGGCCGTCCCGATCAACATCAACTACCGCTACGTCGACGCCGAGCTGGCCTACCTGTTCGCCAACGCCGAACTCGCCGCCATCGTCGCCGACGGTGAGTTCGCGCCCAGGACGGCCGCGGTCCTGCCGCGCACGCCGACGGTCCGGCACATCGTCACCGTGGGACCGGCCGACGACGTCGACTGGGGGACGGTCACCACCGCCGACTTCCACAAGGCGGTCGCCGCGGAGTCCGACGCGCGCGACTTCGCGCCGCGCAGCGGCGACGACCAGTTCATCATCTACACCGGTGGCACCACCGGCATGCCGAAGGGCGTGATGTGGCGCGCCGAGGACTTCTTCTTCGCGGCACTGTCCGGCGGCAACTCGATGGGGGAGCCGCACTCGGACATCGCATCGGTTGCGAACCAGGCCGCGAACATGCCGGAGATGACGTGGCTGCTCACCGCGCCGCTCATCCACGGCGCCGCGATGTACAGCATGTTCAGTGCCTTCTGCCTCGGAGTCTCGCAGGTCGTGCTCCCGGCGTTCGACGCGAAGGAGGTGCTCGCGGTCGTCGAACGCGAACGCGTGATGACGATGACGATCGTCGGCGACGCGATGGCTCGTCCGCTCGCCGACGCGATCGCCGAACACGGCTCCGAGTACGACCTGAGTTCGCTGTTCGTCGTCGGGTCCGGCGGCGCGCTGTTCTCCAAGCAGGTCCGCGAGCAGCTCGTCTCGCTCCTGCCGAACGTCATGGTGCGCGACGGATTCGGATCCTCCGAGTCCGGCATCGACGGCGATCTGTCGATCGGCGAGGACGGCCGGATGCGGATCGCCGCGAAGCCGACCGTCAAGGTCGTCGACGAGCGGATGCGCCCGATCGAGCCGGGTTCCGGCGAGATCGGCTACATCGCCCGCGCCGGCCACGTGCCGCTCGGGTACTGGGGCGACCCGGAGAAGACCGCGGCGACCTTCCCGGTCATCGACGGGGTTCGCATGTCGGTTCTCGGGGACATGGCCGAAGTCGAGGAGGACGGCACGATCGTGCTGCTCGGACGCGGCTCGCTGTGCATCAACACCGGCGGAGAGAAGGTGTATCCCGAAGAGGTGGAGATGGCGATCAAGAGCCACCCGGCCGTGATGGATGTGCTCGTCGCGGGAGTCGAGGACGAACGCTACGGGCAGCGCGTCGGAGCCGTCGTGCAGCCGCGCGAGGGCCACGCGGTGCCCGATCTCGACGAGCTGATCGCGCATGTCGCCGACCGGATCGCCGGCTACAAGGTGCCGCGGCTGGTCGTCGGTGTCGACACGATCGTGCGTTCGCCCGCGGGCAAGGCCGACTACCGGTGGGCCAAGGCAACTCTCGAAGCCGCGAAGTAGTCCCTCTACCGGTCGCGGTCGCGGGTGCGCTACCCGTGACCGCGACCGGATCCGGTGCCGGGCGCGAGGGCGTCGGCAGCGAATCGTGCTGCCCGGTCGAAGCTCTCGGTGCCGTCGTCGTCCGGGTTCTGACGCCAGTGCCGCAGCGTCGAGACGTACACGGCGCCGACCATCTGCGCGAGGAACGGCAGCGGGTAGTCGGTGCGGACCTCGCCGCGCTCGACACCGGGCTCGACG
>NZ_JADZGH010000102.1:3083-5121 GCF_015865005.1 Rhodococcus sp. CX | reverse complement strand
ATCCCTTTCGATCTCGCCGGTGACCGCCCGCATGTAACCGGGATACCGCCGCGATTCACGCGCGAAGTCGGCAAAGACGCCCGCGATCCGTTCCGCGGTGGTGAGGTCCTGCGCGAGCAGCTGGTCGATCAGGGTTGTCAGCGCGTCCATGTGACTCGCGTGCAGCGCCGTGATCAGGTCGTCCTTGCTGGGGAAGTAATTGAAAACCGTTGCGCGCGAGACGCCGGCGAGATCGGCGATGTCCTCGATCGTCGAACCGTCGACGCCGCGTTCGGCGAACAGCCGTCTGGCCGCGTCCAGCATGCGCTGCCGGGTCCGCAGCTTGTTCCGCTCGCGGCGACCGAGTGCCGTGGGCTCGCTCATGGTGTCCGCACTTTCCTCGTCGGGCCTCTCGTTCCGCCGTACGCGTGGGCGAGGCGCTGAGTCGTTGTCAGCGTAGAAGGTTCGCCCGGAGTTGCGAGAATTCCTGGAACGGGTTCCAAGAAGTTGGACCAGCGTCTATCTTTGTCCCCAGGGGGTCGGCAACGGGGGTGACTACATGGGACAAGGCGCTCCCGTCGCAGGGCGGATCGAAAATGCTTACGCAGCACGAGATCCGCCACGATCGCGACCCTCATCCGAACACCCCGCTTCGACGCGAACGATTTCCGGCAACCGCAGCGCGTCGCACGGGCTTACTTCGTCGACGAACGGGAGGTACGGGCATGACCGCCGAGAGTGTGGTGCCTGAAGGTGCGGAGCAGGAGATCAAGACCAGCGAGACCGACCTGGACGAGCTGCGCAGCCGGCTCGAAGGCCGGCTCGGCGAGCGTCTCGGCGGCGCGTCGGCGCCGCGTGTCCACAACCTGACGCGACCGGAACACTCCGGAATGTCCAGCATCTCGGTCCTGTTCGATCTCGACTGGACGAAGGACGGTGCGGAGCAGACGGCACAGCTCGTCGCCCGGCTCGCCCCCGAGGAGGACGCGTATCCGGTGTTCCCCGGCTACGACCTGCAGCGCCAGTTCGAGGTCATGACCGCCGTCCGCGAACACGGTGGCATCGCGGTGCCGAAGGTGCGGTGGGTCGAGACCTCCGCGGGCCCGCTCGGCCGGCCGTTCCTCGTGATGGATCGCGCCGAAGGTGTCGTGCCCGTGGACAACCCGCCGTACGTGTTCACCGGCTGGCTGCTCGACGCCGACGACGACACCCGCAGGGCCGTGCAGAGCGCGAGCGTGAAGGTTCTCGCCGACATCCACGCGATCGCCGATCCCGCGTCCAAGTTTCCCGCGCTGGTCGCTCCGGACGGGCAGTCGAGCCTGCGTCGGCACTTCGAGAACGAGTGCGCCTACTACGAATGGACCCGCCGCGAGGACGGGATTCGTATCCCTGTGCTGGAGAAGGCATTCGACTGGCTCGAGGAGAACTGGCCGGCGGAGCCGTCCGCGGACGTGCTGTGCTGGGGCGACGCGCGGATCGGCAACATCATGTACCGGGGCACCGACGTCGCTGCGGTCCTCGACTGGGAGTCGGCTGCGCTCGCTCCCCGCGAACTGGATCTGGGCTGGTTCATCTTCTTCCATCGTATGTTCCAGGACATCGCCGACCAGTTCTCGATCCCCGGCCTGCCGGGATTCCTCCGGCGCTCGGACGTCGTGGCGGAATACGAGAGGATCTCCGGCGTCGAGGTCCGCGACCTCGACTTCTACCTCGTGTACGCCGCACTGCGCCACGGCATCGTGATGTCGCAGATCATGCGGCGCCGCGTGCACTTCGGGGAAATGGAGATCCCTGCCGACCCCGACCACCTGGTGCTCCACCACGCGATGCTCGCGCAGTTGATCGACGATTCCTACGATTGGGAGAAGTGACGCCGATGAAACCGGTTCAGCTCGACGAATATCCGATTCACCAGTCGCCGCTGTCGCTGGGTCGTGTGTCCTCCACGGACCGGAATTTCTACGACCGCAACTACTTCAACGCCCACGACCGCACCGGTGACATCTTCCTGATCACCGGTTTCGGGGTCTACCCGAACCTGAGTGTCGTCGACGCGTTC
>NZ_JADZGH010000102.1:0-3073 GCF_015865005.1 Rhodococcus sp. CX | reverse complement strand
GCACGGTGACTCGCAGGTCGCAGTCCGGTTCTCGGACGCGCTCGACGAGCGTTCGATGGAGAGCAAGGTCGGCGGCTATCGGCTCGAGGTCGTCGAGCCCCTGCAGAAGATCCGGGTGATCTGCGAGCACGACGACCTCTCGTGCGACATCACGTGGGACGGCTCGTTTCCCGCCGTGCTCGAGGAGGCGCACATCCTCATGTCCGGTCCGCGACCGATCCTCGACGCGTCCCGCTTCGCCCAGGTCGGTAGCTGGTCCGGCACCCTGTCGGTGCAGGGCAAGGACTTCGCCGTCGATCCTGAGATCTGGATGGGCACGCGCGACCGCTCCTGGGGGATCCGTCCCGTCGGCGAGCCGGATCCGCAGGGTCGCTGGACCTACGAGAACCGCGGCGGCCACTACTGGACCTACGTCCCGCTGCGCTTCGACGACTTCGCGCTCGTCGTCATCGTGCAGGAGTCGCAGGACGGGCACCGCACCCTCAATCACGCCACCCGCGTCTTCGCGGACGGTCGGGTCGAGCAGTTGGGCTGGCCCCGCGTCGAGGTGAACTACCGCAGCGGCACACGGCATCCCGAGTCGGCGCGGCTGCACCTGACCACGCCCAAGGGTGAGCCCGTCGTCGTGGACATCGAACCCCTCGGGTTCATCTCGCTGAGTCACGGCGCCGGCTACGGCGGTGACCCGGAGTGGACGCACGGCGAGTGGAAGGGCGCGAACTGGTCGTCGTCGTCCTTCGTGGACACCACCAGCCGGGACTTTCTGGGCCGGCTCCCGTTCTCCACCATCGACCACGTCGCGAAGGCGACCATCGACGGCCGGGTGGGCTGGGGCATGTTCGAGCACGCGGTCATGGGACGCCACGATCCGTCGGGCTTCACCGGCTGGCTGGACATGGCGCCGTAGGAAGACGAAAACGCAAGGGGTGGTGCGGTGATCGATGGGCTGCCCCTTGCGGACCGCCCTCAGTTCTCCGTGGTCTGGGCGGCCGGCGCCGGTGCGATGAACGTGCGGTGCACGTATGCGCCGAACCCGCCGTCGACCGGAAGATCCGCGCCGCTGATCCAGGTGGACTCCGACGACGCGAGGAACAGCAGGGCGTCGGCGATCTCCTCGGGGCGACCGTGCCGGCCCGCCCACGCCGCGGCGCCGTTGATGGTGTCCGCGCCCATCGTCGCGGTGAAGTCCTTCAGCAGCGGCGTGCCGATCGTGCCGGGGGAGACGCTGTTCGAACGCAGGCCGGTGGCCTTCCCCTCGACGGCCAGGTTCTTCGACCAGATGATCACGGCCTCCTTGGAGAGGCTGTAGCACGCGCCTTCGATGCCGGGGTGATCCGTGAACGTGTCGAGCGCGGCGTCCCAGTCGTCGACGGCGAGGAACTCGTTGAGCAGGTCGTAGTGCTGCTGCCACATGAAACCGGCCTGCGAGGCGGTCGTGACGACGGTGGGCTCCGGCGTGAACTTCGGGGTCAGCGCGCGCGTGAGGTCGCGCGGTGCGAGGGTGTTGATCGACAGCACGGTCCGCCACGGCAGGGTCGCGGCGACACCGGCGTTGTTGATGAGCGAGTCGACGGGACCGGCGATCTGCTCGGCGATGTCCAGGACGCCGGCGTGCGTCGACAGATCGCCCACCACCATCCGGGATATCGCGGGATCGGTGCTCTCGACTCGATCGACGCCGATCACGGTGGCGCCCTGGGCGGCGAGCTTGGTGACGGCGGCAGCGCCGACCCCGGACGAACAGCCGGTGACGACGACGGTCTTGCCGGAGAAATCGGGCATGGAGCCCTCCTCGTGACAGCGGTGGGCGCCGGTCGGCGTTCCCGGCGCAGTGCGTCGATTCGTTAGAACTGGATACGGGTGTGGGCACTGTAACACCGGTGAGCTGGTCGTGAAGGCAATTTGCCCAGCGCTACAGGCGATCTCGTGCCCCCGGTGTGTCTCCGACATCGGCGCTGAGCAGTGTGGTCCCGCTCGGTGGGATGGACGGGGGAGCGGCCCGCCAGCGGAATAGAATAAATTTCAGTATTCGGGAGCAGGGAGTGGACATGAGCAACGTCGTCATCGTCGAGGCCGCGCGGACGCCGATCGGCCGTCGTCGCGGGCAACTGTCCGGAGTGCATCCGGCTGTGTTGCTGGGCGCCGCCCAGAAGGCCGTCCTCGACCGGACCGGCCTGCCCGCGGACCGGATCGGGCAACTCGTCGGTGGCGTCGTCACCCAGGCGGGGGAGCAGTCCAACAACGTGACCCGCCAGGCATGGCTGCACGCCGGGTTCCCGTACCGCACCGCCGCCACCACCATCGACTGCGCGTGCGGATCGTCGCAGCAGGCCGTCCACATGGTCGCCGGGCTCATCGCGTCCGGGCAGATCGACGCCGGAATCGGCTGCGGCGTCGAGGTGATGAGCCGCGTGTTCCTCGGCCAGGCCAACACACCCGGCACCGGCAATCCCTACCCGGACGACTGGACCGTCGACATGGGCGACCAGTTCACCTCCGCCGAACGGATCGCCGCCCACCGGGGGATCACCCGCGCCGACGTCGACGCGTTCGGGCTGGAATCGCAGCGACGCGCCGCGCTGGCGTGGAGCGAAGGCCGCTTCGACCGTGAGATCGTCCCGGTGGTCGCGCCCGTCGTCACCAAGGACGGCGAACCCACCGGGGAGGTCGCGACCGTCACCACCGACGGCGGCCTCCGGGACACCACCGCGGAGGCGCTGGCCGGCCTGAAACCGGTGATGGACGGCGGAATCCACACCGCCGGCAACTCGTCCCAGATCAGCGACGGCGCGGCCGCGGTGATGCTCATGAACGAGGACAAGGCGCGCGCGGCAGGCCTGCGCCCGCGAGCCCGGATCCTCGCGTCCACCCTCGTCGGCTCCGACCCGTACTTCCATCTCGACGGCCCGATCGACTCCACCCGGGACGTCCTCGAACGCACCGGAATGTCGCTGTCGGACATCGACATCGTCGAGATCAACGAGGCGTTCGCGTCGGTCGTCCTGTCGTGGGCGCAGGTTCTCGATGCCGACATGAGCAAGGTCAACGTCAACGGCGGCGCGATCGCGCTGGG
>NZ_JADZGH010000101.1:0-3632 GCF_015865005.1 Rhodococcus sp. CX | reverse complement strand
GACGAGTTGCTGGGCCGGGTGCGGGAGGTCGTGCTCGGCGGGTTCGCCCACCAGGACCTGCCGTTCGAGGAGATCGTCCGGGCGTCGGGCGCCGAACGCATCGGCACCCACAATCCGCTCTACCAGGTCATGCTCGCCTACCGCGCCGACTCCGGCGACCTCGCGTTCGGGGCCGGGCTCGACTCGGTTACCGAACCCGCCGACCTGGCGGTCGTCAAGGCGGACCTCGAGATCTCGGTCTCCGAAACCGATTCCGGCCTCGACCTGACCGTCGACTACGCCACCGAACTGTTCGAGGCCGCCACGGCCGAACGCTTCGTCGCCGCGCTGCGTGCTGCGTTCGGTGTGTTGGTGGGTGCTGGTGGTGTGCGGTTGTCGTCGGTGGATGTGGTGCCGGTGGCGGATCGGGTGTTGGTGTCGGGGTTCGCGGCGGGTGAGTCGGTGCCGGTTTCGGTGTCGACGTTGGATGGGTTGTTGGCGTTGTCTCCGGGTTTCGGGTCGGGGGCGCCGGCGGTGGTGTTCGGGGACGAGTCACTGTCGTATGCGCAGTTCGAGTCGCGGGTGAATCGGTTGGCTCGGGTGTTGGTCGATGCCGGTGTGCGGGTGGGGGATCGGGTTGCGGTGTGTGTGCCGCGGTCGTTGGATCTGCCGGTGGTGTTGGCGGCGGTGATGCGGGCCGGTGGTGCGTATGTGCCGGTGGATGCGTCGTATCCGGTGGAGCGGATCGAGTATGTGGTTTCCGACGGTGCGCCGTCGTTGGCGGTGGTGGATGTGTCGGCGCGGTCGGTGATCTCGGGTGTGCCGGTGGTGGAGTTGGGTCCGGACTGCTGGGATGCGTGGTCGGGGGTGTCGGATGCGCCGGTGGTGTTGTCGCGGCCGGTGTCGGGTCGGGATGCGGCGTATGTGATCTATACGTCGGGGTCGACGGGTCGGCCGAAGGGGGTGGTGGTCGAGCATCGGTCGTTGGTGAATTTCCTGGTGTGGAAGATGCGGGCGACGGGGATCGTGGCGTCGGATCGGGTGTTGCAGAAGGCGCCGACGGCGTTCGATGCGTCGGTGTGGGAGTTCTTCGTGCCGTTGGTGGCGGGGGCGTCGGTGGTGGTGGCCGAGCCGGAGGGGCATCGGGATCCGTCCTATCTGGTGGGGTTGATGTCCTCGGGTGCGGTGTCGGTGGTGGAGTTCGTGCCGTCGATGCTCGATGCGTTGCTCGAGTTCGTGTCGGATCCGTCGCAGGTGGCGGGTGTGGAGCGGGTGTTCTGTGGTGGGGAGGAGCTTTCGCCTGCGTCGGCGTCGGCGGCGTTGGAGGTGTTCGGGGATCGGTTGTTCAATCTGTACGGTCCGACGGAGGCGACGGTGGGGATCACCTCGCAGGTGATTTCGCGGGAGGTGGTCTCGCGGTCGCGGGCGGCGTTGCCGATCGGGTCGCCGGCGTTCAATTCGTCGGCGTGGGTGTTGGATCGGTTCCTGCGTCCGGTTCCGGTGGGGGTGCCGGGTGAGTTGTATCTCGGTGGGGTGCAGGTGGCGCGGGGGTATCACGGTCGGCCGGGGTTGTCGGCGACAGCGTTCGTGGCGAATCCGTTCGGCGTCGGGGCGAGCGGAGCGACGGGGGATGTCGTTGCTGCCGGTGGGCGGTTGTATCGGACGGGGGATCTGGTGCGGTGGAATGCGTTCGGTGGGTTGGAGTATCTGGGTCGGTGTGACGATCAGGTGAAGATTCGTGGGTTCCGGGTGGAACTCGACGAAATCCGCGCCGCCCTCGACGCCCACCCGTGGGTCCGTTCGTCCACCGTGATCGCCCGGACCGGAACCTCCGGTCGCGACGCGACCCTCGCCGCCTACTGCACGCTCGACCGCGGCGCCTCGGACGGTGAGGATCCGACTTCCACTCTGCGGGAACATCTCTCGTCGCGCCTGCCGGACTACATGGTGCCGCCCACGATCACCGTGCTCGACGAGCTGCCGGTGACCGTCAACGGCAAGCTCGACCGCAAGGCACTGCCGGAGCCGGTCGCCCCGGTCCACGACGGAGGCCGGGCACCGGCCACCGAGTCCGAACGGGCAGTGGCCGAGGTCTTCCGCGACGTGCTCGGCCTCGACGACACCGTGACCATCGGTGTCGACAGCGACTTCTTCGACCTCGGTGGGCACTCGCTGCTCGCGACCCGGGCCGTGGCGCGCCTGTCCGCCCGCTTCGCCCGCAAGCTGACGCTGCGCGACCTGTTCGAGGCCCGGTCCGTCGGCGATCTCGCCCGCACTCTCGACGCAGCCGAGGGCGCGATCTCGATCGGTGTCGCCGACGTCGTCGTGCCGGAGACGGTTCCGGCGTCGGCAGGTCAGCGGTCACTGTGGGTGATCGAGCAGATCACCGGAGCCGGCTCGGTCTACACCGTGCCGCTCGTGCTCACCGTGCCCGACGACTTCTCCGCCGACGCGTGGGCGGCGGCACTGACCGATCTCACCACGCGACACGAGGCACTGCGGTCCCGGCTGGTCCCCGGACCGGACGGCATCGAGCTCGACGTCGAGGCTCCGCGCACCGGCGCGTTCCCCGTCGAGGAGATCGTGAGCGATGCCGACACCCTGACCGACGCGGTCGCGCAGTGGGTCGATCGCCCGCTCTCCCTCCGTCTGGACCCGGCGATGCGTGCCGCGGTGTTCACCGTCGACGGCCGGCCGCAGGTGGCGGCGCTGGCAGTGCACCACGCGTTCGTCGACGAATGGTCGACGCCCACGCTGCTCGGCGACCTCCTCGGCGCCTACACCGCGCGCCGCGGCGGCACCGCACCGGAGTGGACGCCGGAATCCGTGACTTTCCGGCACTTCGCGGCCTGGCAGGACGCGATGCTCGCCGGCGCCGACCGGCCCGGAACCGCCGCGGCCGACCACGTCGACTACTGGCGCGACCGGCTCGCCGGCGTCCCCGAGGTGTCGATGATCGCCACCGACCGGCCGCGACCCGCGGTCCAGGACTTCGCCGGGTTCGAACTCGCCTTCACGATCGATCCGGAGGTCTCGGCCGCGCTGCGACGGGTGTGCACCGAACGCGACGTCACGATGTACATGCTGGTCCAGGCCGCGGTCGTGATCGCGATGCAGCGGTTGGGTGCGGGTGACGACATCGTGGTGGGGTCGCCGGTGGGTGGCCGTACGGACGAGGCGTTGGCGTCGGTGGTGGGGTACTTCGTGAACACGCTGCCGTTGCGTCACGATCTGTCGGGGGATCCGACGGTGGACGAGTTGCTGGGCCGGGTGCGGGAGGTCGTGCTCGGCGGGTTCGCCCATCAGGACCTGCCGTTCGACCACATCGTGCGGGTCAGCGGCACCACGCCGTCGGCCTCGCACAACCCGCTGTTCCAGACGCTCGTGTCCTTCCGGGTCGCGGACCTGGTCGACGAGACCCACGACGTCCTCGGCCGCGCAGGCTTCGGCCGGTACACCGAGGCCGACGAAACCAACAGCGTCAAGGCGGACCTCGAGATCGAGATCGCCGATACACCCGACGGACTGAGCGGCACGCTCGCGTGCGCCGGTGCCCTG
Source organism: Rhodococcus sp. CX (assembly GCF_015865005.1). Taxonomy (NCBI): domain Bacteria; kingdom Bacillati; phylum Actinomycetota; class Actinomycetes; order Mycobacteriales; family Nocardiaceae; genus Rhodococcus; species Rhodococcus sp. CX. The sequence continues at coordinate 95 of NZ_JADZGH010000101.1, read as the reverse complement.
TTCGACATCGAGACCGCTCAGCGGGCGGTCGAGACACTGCGCGGCGCGTTCGGTGTGTTGGTGGGTGCTGGTGGTGTGCGGTTGTCGTCGGTGGA
>NZ_JADZGH010000100.1:19224-26950 GCF_015865005.1 Rhodococcus sp. CX | reverse complement strand
AGTGGGCACTTTCGTTGAGCACAAGCGAGCACCTTCGCTGAGCCGCATCAGCTGCGCTGGGCGAATCGGTAGTGAGAGCTACTCGCCTTCATCGGGTTTCGACCAGCTCGTCGAGGTGATCTCCGGCAGGCTCAGTGCGAGGGTTGTTCCTGGGGCGATCTGAAGATCGCAGGTTGGACCCGGCGCTGGCCGTATGTCTGGGTGGCCGATGATCAACCAGCACTTGCGGAGCGGGACCTACTTGGTTCATTGCGGGCGGTGGTTGTCGTCGACCTGGACCGTCTCACCCGTCGGTGGCTCGGAACCGCACATTCTCCAGACGCCCGGTAAGCCGGGCGTGTATGCCGACGATCGCAATCCGCGGTCGCACGGCCATCCAGAGATCAGCTGCGGCGGCCGAGCCCAGGGGCGCCCCCGCTGACGATCCGAAAGGTCCCGTCGACCGGAATCGACCGGTCGGAGCGCCGGCGCTTCGCATCTCGGGCCCGATCACGCTCGAATGTCTCGTGCAGCTTCTGGTAGTCCTTGGCTCTGGACTTGAAGTCCGCCTTGTCCTGCCTCACCCGCTCGCGGAACCCCTCGAGCATCGACAGCCGATCAATCTCGGACTTGCTGGCGATGCCGAGTTCTGCGCGTGAACGCAATTTCTGCAGCAACCTGGCGAGGCGCTTGGGGTCCTTGCGCAGAGCGTCGAGCTCCTTGAGGTCCAACCTCGACAGGCGACCTACGCGCGTTCGCTTCTTTGCGGTCCGGGCCATGGTGGCATCGTAGGCGCGACAGTCTCGCTTCCGCTCCGGATGATCAGCTAATGACGTCTCCGACCACCGGTCGGATCGATGGACGGTCTGTCGAGATGCAGCGCAGATTAGCGGACCTACTTTAGCGAGACCAGGGCAACGCCTTGGGTGGGTCGGAAATCCCGTCCCAGCAGCCGTCCTGCTGGTCAATCTATCTAACGACGAACCAATAAACGCGTTGATGTGGCCTTTGCCGGAGACGCTGCGGGAATGCGGATTATCGGCACCGATCCCGCAGAAACCATGAGCGACTTCCACCTCAACCGTCCCTTTTATGCGATTTGTTCCATTTTAATTGGGCAATCCGGTGGTGGTTTCTCTGTGTCGTGTCGGTTGGTGCCCAGCTGACGTGACCCCAAAAGATCCCCTGACCAGCGAAGCTGAGATCGGTCACGTCCAGACCCGTCAGACCATGGCCGTACCCTGAATCGACCACAGCGCATTGCCATCGACAACAGACGGAGTGGGCCTATGATGCTGCCGCCCCCGGACGGACAGCTCAACCGGATCGGGATCCTGGACGAGTCCGGATACGCGCTCGATGTTCCGCTCGGAGACCAGAACACCCGGACGTTCTGGGAGGAGAACCCCGAACTGGTGGAACATCTGCGTCGGCGGCGGGCGCAGCTGGGCATCGTGATCACCGACGACAAGCTCACCGCACCCCCACCCTGCACGTCACCGCCGGCCGCAAGACCCCCTCGGCGCCGAAGCGGCCGCCGCTGGGCGGGACGAGACGGGTCATCCGGCGACGTCCGGAGTAACCGGACGAGGTGCCCACACCTCCTCCTCTGCTCCTGTGCGGATGCTCAGGCGCGGGTATCCGGCACCTCGATACCCCACAGCCCCAGCAGCGCCCGGCCGACCCCGTCCGGATCGTCGAGCCTGCCCTCCAGCCGTCCGTCGTGGTCGTCGAGGGTGGCTCGAAGCGCCTCGACGCAGCCTTCGACCTCGTCCCACTCCTTCCAGTTGCCGGCGTCCGCTCTGGTGAACCGATAGGGCTGGTACCGCCTGCGACGACTGCGCGGCAGCGCGGCCGGTGGACCGGTGATCACGATCGGAGGCTCCACCCCGTCCTCGTCGTAGACGAACACCACCGCCCCCTCGTCGTACTCCGTGTCGCCGGGCTCGAGCAGCAGCCAGTCGACACCGAGCGACGCATCCCGACAACCACGCCGCACAGCACGGTTCACCTGCTTCTCGACATCCGGATCGACCGTCATTTCGTCCCATCTGTCGAGCACGAAACCGGCCGTGACGTCGACGATCAGGCCCTCCGGGTCACGATTCACCCCGGGCACCGCCCGCCTCGGATCGTTCGCCTCGCCTTCGTCCCACAGCTTCCGGAGCCGGGGCAGATCCGCCGCCGTCAGCCGCTTCGTCTCCTCCGCCAGCCCCTCGACGAACGTCCGGACCTTGTCGATCATGCGCATGCTGCCGGTGACGACCGCCGCTTCGATCGTCCGATCGCGGGAATGAGCCGACGCGTTCGCCGACCCGATCACCGCTGTCGTCGACGTCGCGATCACCTTGGCGTGCAGCTCGCCCTCGCTGTAGACCCGCACCCCCGCCTCCAGATATGCGGCGATGGCCTCCGGACTGGTCGACCGTGACCGCACCGCCGAATCCGAGGCGTTCACCACCAGCATGTCGCCGCGTGTGAGCGGCAGCAGCGCCGGCGCATCGGCGCCGAGGAAGGCCACGGCGGCATACCGGCGGCCGCGGCTCCGGACTGCCGCGGTGATCTCGTCCCACACGGACCCGGTCACGAAAACGACACTCATGCCGTTATTGAATCCGGCAGACCACCTCCGACGGAGTAGCCGACTATGCCCGTCCCGGAACGTGTCGCGGCATTTGCGGCGTCGGCGACCAACACATTGGCTCGCGGCAGGTGGTGCCACCCACTCATCCGCCACACCAGCCGAGATGCAGGCACGGGTCGAGACGCTGCGCCGGACCCACACGTGGTCCGCCACCCGGACCACCCAAGGAGGTACCGGTCGTCCGTCGGGGCCCCTTGAGATCATCAGGGCATGGCGCATCTCCTGTCGGTCAGCAAACAGTGCCCTACCGAGGCGAAGCTCCTGGATGAAAGCACGATGGCTCAGCAGAGTTGGACAGAGCCTCACCACCTGGAGGCGTGGATCGTCGCGCATCCGGAGGTGCTGGATCCCTCGCTCAAGGTCGTCACGACCCAGTTTGCGCGGTGGGAATCCGACGGTGGCTCGGCTCGTGATCGCCTCGATGTCCTTGCCGTTGCCGACAGCGGTGAGCTCGTCGTCATCGAGCTCAAGCGTGCCGGCGACCGGCAGGTCCATCTCCAGGCGCTGACCTACGCCGCGCTCGTATCCGGCTTCACCCGGGAGATTCTGGCCAACGCTCACCTCGATTGGCTCCGCCTATGCGGCGACTCCACGGTGACGCTCGAGGAGGCACGCCGATCGTTGGAGAACCATGTCGAAGCGGAATGGACCGACGAACTGTTGGGGCTGCCCCGGATCATTCTGGTTGCGGAGAACTTTCCCGCGCAGGTCATCACCACGATCCAGTGGTTGAGCGATGTGGCCGGTGACATCACGATCGAAGCGCATGAATACCACCTGTTCGATCGGGGGGACGAAGTCGCGGTCTCGTTTCAGCGGATCCTTCCGGTCGAAGACCTGGAGGACCGACGATTGCGTCCCGGACTGGTCGACCGCACCACCGAGGTCAAAGAGCAGTTGTCGACGAACCGCCGTCGGGCAAGGTCGGTCGCGATCATTGCCGAAGCCGAAGCGATTCCCGCGGGGGCTGTGATCGGGCTGAGGCTCGAATCGCTGGTCAAGCCGGACGTGGTCGAGCAGGTGACGTCGTGGCTGGACGAGAACCCGATGCGGAAGGACATTCGGTGGGTCAACGATCCTGTGCGCCCCCTGATTTGGGCCGCCGCGGAGGATTCGCAACGTAGGTGGTCACCGACCAGCCTGCGCAACGAGATCTTCGAGCGGGCGATCGGCCAGCCGGGGACGTTCTCGGCTGCAGACGCGTGGTGCTTCAACGGACGCAGTCTGTATCTGATCGCGCAGGATCACATCGATTCGAGAGAACAGTAATTCGGTGCCATCAGCATTCGGCATATCGTCCGATGCGAGGGCGATTCTGTCGACACGTTCCCACTGGGCGTAGGGGTCTCACTGCTGATGGTTGTGCTGCTCACCGTAGTGCTTGCACTAGTTGGTGTGGGCTACCAGAAGGCTCGTCCTCCGGGCTCAGGCTGATCAGAGGGATCGTCGCTATCGAAATCAGCGGGCATGAACTGGCCGTAGATACCCTCTCGTTCACCCTGGAGGTAAAGGGCATGCTGTTCGTCGGCCCGAGCGGCCAACTCCGCGTGTCTTCTCCGCTTACCGAGATCGAGGGAGATTCTCTGGCCTTGTTCCATGCGGATCGCGATCCGGCACCCTAGAAAAATCGTGGTGCTCACACCGAGGAATATCAGCCCGGCCTGCCAGGACCACAGCGCGACCAACGCAGCAGCAGCAACGACAACACCGACCGCAATACCGCCACCGACGCCGTATATCGCAGCGTCAGGTCGGTGGGCCGACTTCCGCGAACCGCGAGTGTTCTCGGCGTTCGGATTTCCTTCGATCCATGCGGTGAGCTGCCACGTAGCGAACCAGATGAGCAACGCGACAGGTACCAATGCAATGAACCCGAGGACCTCTTGCCACCCTGAGTCGATCGCGATCCCGACGAGCGCAACGAGAACAAGAACAAGGACGATAGGGCCAAGGAGGTCGAAGCTGCCACCGGTGTTCTGGCTGGACACGGATACCTCTCATGGTGACTCGGAGCAGTGGACGCTCCGGTCGATCTCCGTGTCCCGTTTCTGCTGTGGAGAGGAAACTGTACCGCTCCGCCCAAGCAAGGCCCGGTGCTGGAGCGGCGTGTCACAAGGTGGTGGGTCACTTCGCGCGGAAGCTGCCGCAGCCGCTTCCCACCGATCGGCAGCTACTCGACCGCCGTGTCGGTGAACGCGCCATCCACCAGGGCGGGAACGTGCGCCTTGTGCCAGCTGGTGCGGCGGACGGCCTGGCGTGCGTTGTACAGACGCGCCGCCTGTGCCACAGCCGGATGCGTCAGGAAACGCCGGGCCTCGTCCAGGGTGTCGATCCAGAAGGACACCTGGTCCGCACCGCCGGCGGGCTGCGTCGCATGCTGCCCTTCGAGGCGTTCGACAGCACCGCCGAGGATCTCCTCGAACTCGTCGTCGTCCAATGCGGCACGAAGGAGGCTTTCGGCCACCCACACGCGCACCGGGTAGTGGTCCTGGTCATCCGCAACGACCGCCACCTGGACAGGACCGATGTTGACCCGCGACAGCACCTCAACCTGGCGGCGCAGAGTCACCACCCAGTGGTCGCCTTCGGTGATCGCCGGGGCCGGCACGAAGTCCCGCACATAGTCGGACAGAAAGGCCAGAACCTTGTCACGGCCCGGCATGCCGTTGAGTTCGGCGAGTCGTTCGTCGTCCCCGCGGTCCTCGCTGCCGATGCGGTAAGTCTCCTTGCGGGGCGCGGTGGGTGACCCACGCCGCCAGATCCTCGGGCGAGATCACCGTATTCCGGAACAGGGTTCGATGAGCGAGGGCGGTGAATTCGTCGATCAGTCCCGTGTAGGCCTCGGTGGTCATAGCCCCTGTCCCGTTCTCTTCGTTAGCGAACGTACGGATCGTACTGGGGCGGAAGTTGCCCGGATGATGTCGGGCTGCCCGTCAGAGGTCGTCTAGCTGGGCACACATGCCGAGTGTCCAGAAGGCCGTGGGGAATGAGGACCACGAACGACCTCGGAGCCCGGTGGTCGGGACCGGGTTCGGGGCTCGGCGTGGCGTCTCTCGGCGCTACATCCCTTGCGGGCAGAATCGGCCGGATGATCAAGGTCGACGCCACCCACATCACGACGCATCTCACCGAGAACGTGCTGGTGTGCGAGCTGTATCCGGGGGTGCTGGTGCTCGACACCTATCCGGGCGCGTTCCTGGCGACCCAGATGGGCGGGAACGTCACGAAGCTCCCCGTCGGGCAGCAGCGCACCTTCTCGATCCCCGACGTGCAGGTCGAGGGTGCTGCCGCCGCGTACAAGAACGCACTCGCCAACGCCGGCAGTGTGCTCTACAGCTCGTGGCCGCCGCCGCGCTGGTTGGAGTTGAACCGGTAGCGGGAACCGCCCCGCCGCGTGCTTGCTCGCTCTCCGGCGCGGTGACCGGTACCCGGGTGTCCACCACATGAGCTCCGCTGCGCTCCGCCTCTTCGCTCCAGGTGGTCCCCGACCCCTGTCGGACCCATTCCCTACTGTAATTCGCCCCAGGGAACGTTCACGGCGAGGCGGCCGGGCGCGACGGATTTGCTGAGCCGGTGCTCTGCCGACCTCGTGGCACGCGAGGTGGTGTGATGCGCAAGGATGCTCTTGTGGTGCGCCGGCTGTTGCAGCCGGTGCACGGCACGTTCGGACGGCGCGCACGGGCTCGCGCTGGGCGTTCAGTATTCATCGTCGAGTGAGCCTCGTGAAGGAGCGTTGTGAGCACCCTCGGTAGCTTCATCTGGTCGATCGCCGACCAACTTCGGGGTCCCTACCGCCCCAACCAGTACGGCAACGTGATCCTCCCGCTGACGATCCTGCGCCGCCTCGACTGCATCCTCGAACCCGACCGGGAGACGGTGCGCGCTCTGGCGGCGAAGTACGACAACCCCAACCGGCTCAAGGTCGAGGTCAAGAAGGCCACCGGGCGGCCGTTCTACAACACCTCGAACTACTCCTTCGCCAACCTCCTCCAAGACGCCGACGGGCTGGCGGACAACCTGGCCGACTACATCGACCGGTTCTCGCCCGACGTCGACGTGTTCGAGTACTTCGACTTCAAGAAGGAGATCCTCGCCCTGGAGAAGGCGGAGCTCCTGCGCGAGGTCATCACGTCCTTCAAGTCCGTCGACCTGCACCCGGACGTCGTCTCCAACGCCGACATGGGCGATGCGTTCGAGTACATCATCCGCAAGTTCAACGAGGCCGCGAACGAGACCTCCGGTGACCACTACACCCCGCGGGACGCGATCCGGCTGCTGGTCGATCTGCTCTTCGCCGAGAAGGACGTCGACCTGACCGAGGCCGGTATCGTCCGCACGCTGTACGACCCGACCGCGGGCACCGGCGGCATGCTGGCTCTGGCCGAGGAGCACCTGCTCGCCCAGAACCCCGACGCGAAGCTGAGCCTGTACGGCCAGGAGTACAACCCGCAGTCGTACGCGATCTGCAAATCCGACCTGCTCGCCAAGGGTCACGACGCGACCAACATCGCCTTCGGCAACACCCTCACCGACGACGCGTTCAAGGACAGAAAGTTCGACTTCTGCATGTCCAACCCGCCGTACGGCGTCGACTGGAAGCAGTACGCCAAGGCGGTCACGAAAGAGCGCGACGAAGCCGGTCCCTACGGCCGGTTCGCGCCCGGGCTCCCGGCGACCTCGGACGGGCAGATGCTGTTCCTGCTCCACCTGGCCCACAAGATGCGGGCCCCCGAGGACGGTGGCGGCCGCGTCGGCATCGTCATGAACGGCTCGCCGCTCTTCACCGGCGCCGCCGAGTCCGGCCCCTCCAACATCCGCAAGTGGCTGCTGGAGAACGACCTGGTCGAGGCTATCGTCGCGCTGCCGACCAACATGTTCTTCAACACCGGCATCGCCACCTACATCTGGATCCTCGACAACACCAAGCACCCCGACCGCAAGGGCCTGGTCCAGCTCATCGACGGCACCTCCTTCTGGACCAAGATGCGCAAGAACCTCGGCTCCAAGGGCCGCGAGATCAGCGACACCGACCGCACCAAGATTGTGAAGTTGTACGCCGACTTCACCGACGCCGACCCGGACTACTCCAAGGTGCTGCGCAAC
>NZ_JADZGH010000100.1:7417-19214 GCF_015865005.1 Rhodococcus sp. CX | reverse complement strand
TCACCGTCGAGCGTCCCCTCGTCGACGAGTCCGGCAACCCTGTCGTCGACCGCAAGGGCAAGCCCAAGCCGGACACCAAGAAGCGCGACACCGAGAACGTCCCGTTCACCTACGGCGGCTCCACGGCCGGTGCCGAGGGAAAGACCGAGGTCATCCAGGAATACTTCGACACTGAGGTGAAGCCGCACGTACCCGACGCCTGGATCGACTGGGCCAAGGTCAAGACGGGCTACGAGATCCCGTTCACCCGCCGTTTCTACAAGTACGTTCCGCCGCGGCCCCTCGCCGAGATCGACGCCGACTTGGAAAAGCAAGTCGCCAAGATCCTGGACCTGCTGCGCGAGGTCGAGAAGTGAGTACGACGGTCGTAGCCGAGTCGTGGACGAGGACCCGACTCGGCTGGCTGCTCCAGCCGGTCTCCGACCGCGGACACGAGGACAAGATGGTCCTCAGTGTCTACCGTGACCACGGCGTGGTCCCGAAGGACAGTCGCAATGACAACTTCAACCGGACGCCCGATAATCTGAGCAACTATCAGCTTGTGCAGCCCGGCGACCTTGTCGTGAACCGGATGAAGGCGTGGCAGGGTTCGCTTGGAATTTCCAAGTACCAAGGCATCGTCAGCCCGGACTACGAGGTACTTCGGCCAACTGTTCCCGAGTACGATCTCCGATTTCTCCATAGTCTGCTCCGCTCGCGCCCCCTGATCGACCAGTACGCCCTCCGTTCCACAGGCATCCGCCCGTCCCAGTGGCGCCTGTATTGGGACGAGATGAAGACGATCGAGATTTCCCTGCCCCCAGTCGAGCAGCAGTGCGCCATCGCCGACTACCTCGACTGCGAGACCGCCCGCATCGACATGCTCATCGAGGAACAGCAGCGCCTGATCGAGATGCTTCGTAAGCGGAGAGGCGCGGCGATCTCAAGTGCTGTGGCGCGGGGCCTCGACGAGACCGTTGTCCTCAAGGATTCAGGCCTCCCCGGTGCTGGACCAGTTCCGGCGCACTGGGAAGTCATGCCCCTCCGTTACACCATCTCGTTCCAAGAGGGCCCGGGCATTATGGCTGCGGACTTCCGTGACGAAGGCGTTCCGCTTCTGCGGGTGAGTTGCGTGCGAGCGGCTCGATCGACGCTTGAAGGATGCAACTATCTCGATCCCGACGACGTTGCCCGTCGATGGTCACACTTCCGGGTTGATCTCGGGGATCTGCTCATTAGTGCGAGCGCAAGCATGGGGACCGTCTCCGAGGTGACTGAGGAGACGGCCGGAGCGGTGCCGTATACAGGGATCATCCGGATCAAGTCTGGTCGCATGCACAAAGACTTCATCCGCTGGTTCGTTGTGTCCGGAGAGTTCATCGACCAAGTTGATTCGCTAAAGACTGGCTCGACGATCCAGCACTTCGGCCCGACGCACCTTGCTCAGATGCGTGTCGCACTGCCGCCGATCGATGAGCAGCGCCAGATTGCGGCGTACCTCGATGAACAGACCGCGAAGATCGACACGTTGATCGCCGAGGCGGAGCGGTTCATCGAGCTCTCGAAGGAGCGTCGTTCGGCGCTGATCACGGCGGCGGTGACGGGGCAGATCGACGTACGGGAGACGGCGTGATGGCCGATCATAACGAGGTCGTTTTCGAGTCCGAGATCTGCGCGTACCTGGAGTCCCACGGGTGGCTGTACTCGGCGAACGACGCCGGCTATGACCGGGAGCGGGCGCTGTTCCCCGAGGACCTGTTCGCTTGGCTGCAGGAGACCCAGCCGGCGGCGTACGAGAAGGCGATGAAGGCCGCGGGGTCGGAGGCGAAGTTCCTCGATGTACTGACCACTGCGCTCGACAAGCCCCTCGAACATGGTGGCGGAACACTGAACATCCTGCGCAACGGGGTGCAGTACATCGGCGGGGGCCGGTTGAAGATGGCGCAGTTCCGCCCCGAAACCAGCCTGAACGCGACCACCAACGCCCAGTACGCGGCGATGCGGGTGCGGGTGATGCGGCAGGTGCATTTCTCCACCGCCGACCAGCGCAGCATCGACCTGGTGTTCTTCGTCAACGGGCTCCCGGTCGCCACCGTGGAGCTCAAGACCGATTTCACCCAGTCCCTCGACGAGGCGATCAACCAGTACCGCAAGGACCGGCATCCGCTGACCAACGGCCGGCCCGAGCCGCTGCTGTCGTTCGGGCACCGGGCGCTGGTGCACTTCGCGGTCTCCAACGACCTGGCCGCGATGACCACCCGGCTCGAGGGCGAGAAAACCCACTTCCTGCCGTTCAACATGGGGCACAAGGGCGGCGCGGGGAACCCGCCGGGTGAGGCCGGTAGGTCGGCGACGGCGTACCTGTGGGAGCGGGTCTGGGACAAGGACGCCTGGCTGCAGATCATCGGCCGGCTGATGATCGTGGAGACCAGGGAAGAGTGGGACGTCGCGACCGGCACGTCGGTGCGGCGCACCAGCATGCTGTTCCCGCGGTTCCACCAGTGGGAGGCCGTGACCAACATCGTGACCGCGGTGCGCGAGGAGGGGGTGGGCCGCCGCTACCTGATCGAGCACTCGGCCGGGTCGGGCAAGACGAACACCATCGCCTGGACCGCGCACCGGCTGGCCCGGCTGCACGTGAACGACGAGAAGGTCTTCGACTCGGTGATCGTGGTGGTGGACCGCACCGTGCTCGACGGGCAGCTGCAGGAGGCGATCCGGCAGATCGACGGCTCCGGGAAGATCGTGGCCACGATCAGCCCGGAGGATGTCCGCAAGGCCGGGGCGAAGTCGAAATCCGGGCTGCTGGCGACCGCGCTAAAGAATGGGGAGCTGATCATCGCGGTGACGGTGCAGACCTTTCCCCACGCACTCGACGAGATCCGCAAGGATTCCTCGCTCAAGGGCCGGCGGTTCGCGGTGATCGCCGACGAGGCGCACTCCTCGCAGTCCGGCCAGATCTCCTCCAAGCTCAAGGCCGTGCTCACCGCGGAGGAACTCGAGGAGGTCGAGGAGAGCGGTGAGGTCGACGTCGAGGCGATCCTGGCCGCGGAGATGACCGAGCGCGCCGACTCGGAGAACATCTCCTACCTCGCGTTCACCGCGACCCCGAAGAACAAGACCCTCGAGCTGTTCGGCCGCACGGGCCCGGACGGCAAACCGGTCGAGTTCCACCTCTACTCGATGCGCCAGGCCATCGAGGAGGGCTACATCCTCGACGTGCTCCAGGGCTACCAGACCTACGACACCGCACTGAAGATCGCCGGCCAGGCCGAGAGCGGCGACGGCGGCGAGGTGGAGGAGTCCGCGGCACGCAAAGGGTTGATGCGGTGGGTGAAACTGCACCCGACCAACATCGGCCAGAAGGTGCAGATCATCGTCGAGCACTTCCACACCAACGTCGCCCACCTGCTCGACGGCAAGGCGAAGGCGATGGTGGTGACCGACTCGCGCAAGGCCGCGGTGAAGTACAAGAAGGCGATCGACGCCTACATCGCCAAGCGGGCCGCCGAGGACGCCTCGTACAACTACCGCACCCTGGTCGCCTTCTCCGGCTCGGTGACGATGGCCGAGGACGAGCAGTGGACCTCGGACTGGGGGCCGGCGCCGAGCCGCGGCGACGAGTTCACCGAGGCCAACCTCAACCCCGGTGCCGGCTCGGACCTGGCGGCGGCGTTCAAGGGCGCGACGTACAAGATCATGCTGGTTGCCAACAAGTTCCAGACCGGGTTCGATCAGCCGCTGCTCTCGGCGATGTACGTCGACAAGAAGCTCTCCGGGGTCACCGCCGTGCAGACGCTGTCCCGGCTCAACCGCACCCATCGCACCGCGTCCGGGGAGCAGAAGCGAAAGACGTTCGTCATCGACTTCGTGAACAAGCCCGAGGACATCCGGGCTTCGTTCGAGCCGTACTTCACCAATGCCACCCTCGAGACCGAGACCGACCCGTACGTCGTGGTGCACCTGGCCACCAAGCTCGCCCAGGCCGGGATCTACACGCGGGAGCAGGTGCGCGAGGTCGGCGAACTGTGGGTCACCCGCAAGGGCAACAACGCCCTGTCGTCTGCGATGGGCAAGCCCAAGCACGAATTCGAGCGCCGCCAGGCGGCGGCGCTCGAGGCCGACGACAAGGTCACCCTCAATACCCTCGACCTGTTCCGTAAGGACGTCTCCACGTATGTCCGGCTCTACGACTTCATGAGCCAGATCGTCGACTACGGCGACCCGTACATGGAGATGCTGTCGATCTTTCTGCGGTTGCTGGAAAGGGTCATCTCGCAGTCCTCCTGGGCGGCGGAGGTCGATCTGTCCGACGTGGTCCTGGTCGGGGTCAAGCACACCAAGGCGACGGCGGTCGATATTTCGCTGACCGGGGACGGTCAGCTCAAGGGCATCAGCGCGGCGGGCACCGGCACCCGGAAGGAGCCGAAGTACGTCGCACTGCAGGTCGTCATCGACAAGATGAACGACCTCTTCGGCGCGGAGGCGTTCACCGAGTCGCAGATCCGGGAGTTCGTGCAGGGACTGGTGCAGCGGCTGCTGGACTACCCGGACCTGGTCAATCAGACCAAGGTGAACTCGAAGAAGCAGTTCATGGAATCGCAGGACTTCCAGGCGGCGGTCACCGAGGCGGTCGTCGACAACCAGGAGGCCCACAACACCATGGCCGACTACTTCTTCAGCGACGGCCCCAGCATCAGCGCTGTCATCACGGCGCTCGCGGACGCCTTCTACGAGGCAGCGATCGATCAGGAGACGGCCGTGTGAGCAGCCGGCACCGGAAGCGGACTGTGCGGTACAGGTTGGAACTAGCCACGTAGAGGCATTGCGATCGAGAACGACAAGCTGACGGCCGTTCCGGTCAGGCTGTATTCGCGAGAGCGAAACGACGGTTCGCTCCGAACCCGGCACGGATACGCCAGAGGGGCGAGACGATTTCTGCATGACGACGGGCCCTGACAAGGGTGGTCGACGGCCACCAACACCAGCCGGCGAGTTCACGGGCGATCGCGGTGTTCGCCACTGCCGGGCGTTTACGACGCAGGTCGAACTCGACCCAGCGGGCGTGCAACCGCCGGTTCGCCTGCTGCCCGCGGGCCCGAGCCGCCGGAGACGCCTGGTCCCCAACGGCGCCGCAGATCCGCACCGGGACAGTACCGTGGTCGGTGGTGCCAGGCGGCCTCGATCAGCAACCGCCGGGCGTGGCCGTTGCCGGTCTTGGTGATCGATCCCTGCGATCTGCTTGCCCCGGACGAGTATTCGGTTGGCACCAACCCCAGATAGGCGCCGATCGATCGGCCGCTCAGGCCGGTGCCAGTCCCCGATCTCGACAGCCAACCCGAACGCGGTCAGCGTGGAGACTCCGCGCAGGCAGCCGAGCCGGGTCACCACCGAGGTGTAGTCGCTGTTCTCGGCCATCGCGGCGATCGCCGCATCGAGGCGATCCCGCCGCTCCACCGCTGCGACCATGGCGTCGTAGGCACTGTCGTACGCCAGCTGCAGTCCGGGGGTGTCGAAGCGCTGGGCGCGCAGCCAGGTGTCGTGCACCTTCGTCCACGCGTGGCCGCCGGAGTAGAGGATTCCTTGTCGCAGCAGGAGTTTCGAGACCCGATGTCGGGCCGCCATGAGGTCGCGGCGGGAGTCCTCGCGGGACCGCACCAGATCGCGGGCGGCCTCCTGCTCGACGCTGGGCACCGCTACGGCGGAGATCTGCCTTCAGGTGCAACAGTCGGGCCAGATGCCGCGCATCGCGTGTGTCGGTCTTGACCCGCTCGCCCAGCGGACGCTGCAGCGTCGACGGTGCTGCCACCAGACACTCGATGCCGGATGCTGCCAGGAAGCGTGCGAGCCCGTAGCCGGTGGGGCCGGCCTCGTACGTCACTGCCACCGGACCGGGCAGGGTCCGGATCCACTCGATCATTTCGTGGTGTGCGGGCGTCAGTCGGCGCTCGAACAGCTCACCGGTGTTGTCACCTGCGAGGCCGCAGGCGACCACCGATCGTGCGTGCACGTCCAATCCGATACTCGTACGCTGATTCATCGCTGGGGCCTCCCACATCTTGTGGCTCTACCGGCCAGGACCCGATTCCTGCCGGCAACCCACGTTCACATGTGAGTGAGGCCCCAGCCCAGCCCCTCATATCGTCTAATCTGGTGCAACTCGGGCCCGAGCGGCGGCCGTTGGCCACGGTGCGGCCGTCCGGATTCGCGCCGTCGGCGACCGGGGTCATCTTCCTAGCCAGGATTCTCCGTCAGGCGAATCTGAAACGGTCGGAACGAAACGAAATATGTTGGGGGGAGAACGATCAGCAACCGCTGATTGACATAACATCCCTTATTGGTGTAGTTGCGTCGGGTTCTCTTGGAATCTATGTGAATTCAGTGAACCGTACCTTGTATCGGTATCTAAGGATCCATAGTCCTGCCCATAGGAGTCCGGTGGGCACGATCAAAAGCCAATCGGTTGCCGGTAAAGGATCCCCTTGAAGGAAGCGCACAACTGCAAAGAATAGGCCCAATCCGAAGAAAAACCCCGGTATGAACTCTGTGACGCCCAGTCTCTCATACCCGGAGTGAACGCTCCTCCACTTCATATGTAGTGCGAGGCTGAGATTCTCCACCGCGCCCTCGGTGCATCCTGCCGCATCCAGCTTCTCGCTGATCGACTTCAGTGCTATCTTTTTTTCAGGCGGTGGCGCTGTGTGTAATCCGCCAGAGGTAATTTCATTGATAAGGTTGATTGCCTCATTTACGGTCTGGCGTGGTCGTGATATTTCAAGGTCTGATAACTCTCGGGTTACGGCGTGGGCCTTAGTATTGTTGAGGAGCATCTGCATTGCTACATCGGCTGCCCGATAGGAGCGAGTTGAAGAGGGCGTGTGAATGGAGACGGGGAGGGTGCTGCTCGCCTTCGCGGTGAGCTTCGACTGCTGCGCGTTCCTTGTCAATGCCAAACTTGATGCGCTGTTACCGCCTCTGGCTCTGGGAATGGGGTTATTGGCGCTTCTGAGCTGAGACTTGAGGATGGGGAATACCTCGCCGATAGTTAGGAGCTCGTGCCCAGATGGAATGCCAGATTTGAGTACCTTTAATAGTGTTCCAGTGAAGGCTGTGCACCCCCCAGGGCCGGTCGACTCTGCATATTTTGTTCGAGTGTCTGTTGCAGTTAGAACGTACGCACCTTCGATCACGGACAATTCGTCGAGGGCGATTCCTGGATCAGATGATCCAGCGGCCATGGTCCCACTGCCGAATGCGGCTCCGCTATAACAGCAATCGAGGATAACGAACTTGATCGCTGCATGTGAACGAAGAATGTCCTCGCGAATGGCAGAGTAGTCTACAGTCGTATATTTCGCTCGATCCAGCCTTGAAGAACTGTGAGTCAGTTTTAATTCTCCGCCGGGTGCAACGCCATGTCCAGCGTAGTAGAACAGGAGTAAATCCGAAGCTTCGTCGATCGCGGTTTCGAGCGCATCAACGATTGCATTAGCGTCCGGAGGGTTTGAGACGGCCTTGATATGTCGAAGCCCTGTATTATCTGCGAGAAATGACTCCAGGTCAATTAAATTCTTTGAAACGGATGGTAGGGATCCAAACCCTGATTCCGCTGCGTATGTTGACGTGCCAATGAGTATCGCTCGGGATAGTTCACTGTCGGGCAGCCTCATCACGTGATCCTTCGCTCGCTTCGATCAGCGCTTGGTTCACTTCAGCGGATGTGACGTCCCGATGCCCATCACTTTCTATCTCGGATGATCTGATCGCGTGGACGACGAGCCTGAGGCGGGACTCGCGGGTGGCCAGCCATGCTGTAACGCAGCTGGACACCGCTGTCCACAGAGCGGGGCTGTCCACCACTAATCTGATGGTGTCTTCGGCGCCCATTTGGCCTTCCTTGGGGGCACCCTGAACGACCGATTTTCGGGCGGTCCTCAATTCGTTGTCATCGAGGATTGCCGCATAGAGGTCGCGGAGCTCCTCGGCATCGTCTTGCGAGCCGGCGATTGACAGGTGGAACTCAGTCACGAGATGACCCTCCGTGTCGACGTGGGGCTCAGTCATTCTAGTCCGCTGGCTCCCGTAAGGGGCACTCTCTGATCGGGCGTACATTACGCACAGGTTCCTGTTCGAGTGGTTGATGGCCTGAAACGTCGACCGATTGCCTGGTCCCCTGCGCCGGCACGGTCTGTATTCGTGTCCAAACCGATGCCGGTACATCGTGGTCCGGTCGGCTGGATCGCCTCGGCCGGTCGATGCCGATGAACACCCGGTGCCGTCACGGCGGTTGCACGTCGGCGCCTCGATGCTGATGCGGCTTGCATCAGCACCACCATCGGCGACACAGGTTGAATCCGCCTCCGCCGCCACCACCACTCGTACTGGGAACGTGGGGAGTCGGGGGAACGTAGGGAGTGTCGAGATACAAGTTGCCGTCGTCGTCGAACTTGTAGGTGTTGCGGTCGTCGTCGTCAGTGCCGTAGACCCCGTCAAGGCCGCGGCGAATACGGTCGAGTTCTCCTTGTTGTTGCTGCTCGAGCAACCGGCGGTCGTCACGGGCTCGACATTCGGCATGCCGTCCGATGCGGCCTTCCCAGGCAGCCTCGAATGCCGCGTACATTCCAGGCCAGTACCTGCGTGCCGTCACATTGCCGAGGCTGTCCTTGGCGCTCGCGATCTGTTCGTCGACGGGTGCTGTAGCGAACGGAGACAGGTCAACACTCGGAGACGGTTCTGCGACACCTTCGGATACGAGGAGGGCGTTGATCGTGTCATCCGGCGCGGCGGCCGGAGCGGGTGATTCTGTCGAGTCGCTCCCACTGGGCGTAGGGGTCTGACTGCTGGTCGTTGTGCTGCTCACCGTGGTCGGTGCCGGAGTGCTTGCACTCGTGGGTGTGGCGGCGGGAGCACTTGTCGTCTGCGTCGAGGCAGTGACCACGCTGACATAGGCTCCGGTAGGAAGAGGCACCCCGGGATAGACGGATGACACCATGTCGCGTACCGCACGGACCTGTGTACCTACCGGGAGAAGCTCACGGACCCGGGAGAACAACGCAACGGCGGGCGGTGAATCCGCCCAGGAGTAATCGCCGCAATTGAACGGGCGGATGTTCGCAAGATCGATTCTCTGTTGCCTGCCGGCAGCATCGATAATGATCGACGGTACGCCCCCCGAACCCCCTGAAGCGGCGACGATCTGTTGCACTGTGCCGGTCCAGACCGGCTCCTCCTCAAAGGTCGGCGACGATGCAGCCGAGGCCTTCGGAATCGTGGAGTTGGGCACCGTCGCTTCTGTGTCGACATTGTTGTTGAGGCAGCTACCGGCCAGGCCGAGAACCGCAACAACCGCGACCGCGCCGATCCCGATCCGTTTCTTGATGGACAGCGGCGCAGTCCCGTACTCACTGCCCTCCAGATCTTTACCGAAATCGGAGATGGGTTCGGCAGTTTGGACAGCCGAGTTGATGGCAGCGACGAAGTCCCCGATCCGATCGTGGCCGGCGACATAGCTCGGGTCTGCCCTGCTGTTCTTGTGGTATCCGACACGACCGCGTAGCAGCAGCCGCATTTCGGCGGGCCTGGAAGAGGTGGCTTCGCGCCAGGAGATTCCTTCGATGGCTCCGACTGGAACCACCCAAGCTGATTCCAGCCGCTGACGACGAGGGAGACCCCAGCGGGAATCAGCGAACGTCACCGTGCCCGCGACATCGTCGAAAGTAACCACGGATCCGATGCCGGAGTAGGTGAGAACAGCCACCGCTGAATCTAAGCAGAGACCGATGACCGTGCCATCGCCACCACCAGTCGCTGTTGTCGAGCACCCGTATGTGGTTTGCGGGCAGGTTCAGTGTGCCGGTAGTTCCGGGTCAGGACGCCGCCGTGTGTTCCGTATCGGCGTGCAGGGTGGTGAAGGTCGTTCCGGGGCCTCGCAACGTCATGGGGCCCGCACAGCCGGCCCGCAGTCACAGCGCGTCGGTGGTCTCCGGGGAAACGCGATGTCGATCCGATCGGATGCCGGGCGCGTGACCGGCATGCCGTCGACGATCGCGGCGACGTCGCTGTCGGTTGGTCGGTAGTAGTGCTTCGTCGCGTCGTACAACTGCTTCTCGACCTGCGAACCTTCCATCGTGTGTCTTTCCCGTCGTCGACCCGGTGGCCGGCCTCATCAGAACAAGGTGCCCTGCGAGTCCCCCGGATTGATCTTCGCGTGGAGCAGTGCGTCTGCGTCGTACCCGTGGCGCAGTGCCTCACGGATCGCCAGGGACCGCTCGTACCGTGAACGTCCCTGTCCGTCGAACAGTGCATGCCCAGACAGTCGCCCGAGTGCGATGGCGTAGCGCACGTTCTCGCTGTGCGTCGACTTCACGAGATGATCGGGGCCCACGCGCACACACAACGGCTCGTTGCACTTGTGCTCGCACACCACGTTCGGTTCGAGCGGCCCGTGCACCAGCTCCACCGCGAAGCGGTGCGCGAGCACTGTGCGTTGCCGATTCTCGCGTTGG
Organism: Rhodococcus sp. CX; assembly: GCF_015865005.1. Lineage (NCBI taxonomy): Bacteria > Bacillati > Actinomycetota > Actinomycetes > Mycobacteriales > Nocardiaceae > Rhodococcus > Rhodococcus sp. CX. Next base: position 8,730 of record NZ_JADZGH010000100.1, on the reverse strand, counting down.
AAGTTGAGCCGGCCGTAGCCGTCGGGCGCACTGATCGCCCCGACCCAGTACCAACACGTCGGTGACTTGACGACCTTCGCCCAGAACGCCGCGATGTTCGCCGCCGACGGCATCAACGAGTTGTCGACCACCCGCACCCGATCGGATCGACCGGACGAATCCGCTGCACCGTACTCGACATCGAGTTCCGGGAAACCGATGTCGAGGGACGGCTCGCTGTCGCTCATGATCGGCGCATCGTCACGATGCGACCGTCACCGGCTGCCGGTCGTCGGCGGGCACGGTCGGTGCCGGCGATGGTGCCGAGGGCGGTGTGCCTGCGCCGGAGCCGGAGGCCTCCAGATCGCTCTTGGCCTGCTCGATGATCTTCTTCGCCTCGCGGGTGCTGACCCCCAACAGGGGAGCAAGCTCGGCGGCCGAGGCGCTGTTGCTGAACTCGACGATGGCGAGCGCGTAGTCACGCAGCAGCGCGGATTCCTGGGCCTGTTCTTCCGGCGTCATCCGAGCGCCGGCCGCCTCGGCTTCGGCCTTCACCGCCTCGATCTTGGCGGCGAACTCGTCCCGGATCTTCTGGATGCGCTGATCCCGAGCCTTCTCCAACTTCTCGATCTTGCGCAGGGGTGCCGCCTCGCGGGATTCGATCACCGCGTCGAGCTTCGCAAGTTTCGCGGCAACGCCGTTGATCGGAGCCGCCAGAGACTCAATTTCGGCCTCCGCGGCTGCTCCACCGTCGGGCCAGGTGGCCTGAGATCGATCGTGCTCGCCAAGAGGGCACTGACACAACGCGCCGAGCGAGTGAGGGGAACCAGCCGACGGAGATGGCAGAGATGATCCGGGAAGCCAGGATCGCTGGATGTCGGGTGGAAATCCTTCTGCCACTGTTGAAGTTGTCCTTGACCGTGATCAGCTCGCCCGGGACAAACGCCGAGAATGGTGGGCAGACCTCGGCCGCACGGTCAATCGCAGGCCCCTGGCCGTCCTTGTGACTGTGTCACCGCGGGTCAGAGGAACAGGATTGTGGACTTTCGGTGTCGTGCCGCTGCTGGCAGCGGTGGTGTTGGCGTACGTACCGGTCTTGCGAGAGTACGAGCTGCTGGCTCGGCGCAGGGGTGCCTCGACGGCAGGGCACGTGCGAGTCCCCGAGACGCACCGTCGGAGCATCCAGCCCCACCGACGACACCGGAACAGAAGGGCTTCACGATCCCAAAGACGGTCACGGCAGCCCGGCTCGATGCGGGCAGCGCCCCAGCAGTGATCGACCCAGACCAGACGCAGCGGCCTGTGGGTCCTCGAGATGTTCACTGCCGACGAAC
>NZ_JADZGH010000100.1:7029-7407 GCF_015865005.1 Rhodococcus sp. CX | reverse complement strand
TGCCGACCGTGCTGCGCCTGGCCCTGGTCATCTCTGAACACGGCCGCCGCTTCGTGAGCCGCCGCGCGGCGGCCGACAACGGTTCGCTGCGTGCCACAGCCGATGCCGTCCTCGACGTACTGCTCCCGCGTCCGCACGCATCCGTAGACCATCGACGGTGGGCCGCCGAGATGCAGTCCGAGGCGAGCCAGGTTCCGCAGGACCAGGTAGACGCGCTGCGTGCCCACGCCGACACACTCGACGGCGACTACGGCATGGGCATGCGCACGCTGCTCGCGGGCGACGGCGTGACGCTGCGGTCGCTGCCTCTGCTGGTCTCGCTCGTGGGAGCACAGCACCGCGCACAGGAACGGGCCGCCGCACACGCGGCGATCGCGC
>NZ_JADZGH010000100.1:4864-6976 GCF_015865005.1 Rhodococcus sp. CX | reverse complement strand
TGACCTGTCCTGTCTCGCTGCTGACGGGCCCGGATCTCGCCGCTCGCGCGGCGCGCGGGATCGAGTGACCGCCTCGTATGGTGAGGGCATGGGGATCGAATCGTGGCTCGTGGTCGGTGTTCTCGTGCTCGCGGCCATTGGCGTGCTGTGGGTGCTTCTGTCGAAGCGGGGCCGCTACACGCCGGTCGATGCCCGGCCGACGATCCCGCCCGCGACCGGGGACGCCGGCAACCAGATCATTTGACGCCACGGGCGATCCGGGCCGGCGCACCAGCTCGATGAACGCTGCGCCGGCGCGCGGCGCGAGTCGGCGGTGATCAGGGCCGGGGACATGTCATCACCGCAGTTCACCGGTCGAATCCGTCGGGCCCGGTCGGTACGGTGCCGTGCATGGAACACATCGACGTCGACCCGACCGAGCATCCGGACTATCTGACGCTGTCGGAGGCCGGGAAGGAATGCGGTGTGGGTATGAGGGTGCTTCAGAAGCTCGTCCGGGACCGCAGGATCGTCGAGGGAGTCGCCCGCACCAAACGCGGCACCCCCTATCTGCACCGTGATCACGTGCCGAGCTGGTCGCAGATCGAAGCGATCCTCGCGCAGATGTATCTCCAGCAGCTCGCCCGGGTCGAGAAGGCCATGAAGAACCTCGAGGTCGAGGTAGAGGCGGTGCGTTTCGACCTCAGCGAGGTGCACGCCGATCCGGACGCCCGCTCGGGGACGATCTGCGCGCGGCGGCTGATCTGTCGTTCGACGAGAAGGGCAGGACAGTGTCGGGGGCGACGAGCAAGCTCAGTCGCGAGGTGATGGCGTTGATTTCGGCGAAGAATCACCTCGACGACGTGCGCAGCACCGTGTGACGGCCGCCGGGCTCGCAGAGGCCGCACAGGGGACGTGTCATCGATGCAGGTGAAGGCCACATTTCACCCTCAATGAGGGTGTCTAGGTGCCGGATGACGGCGCACGGCACGAATACTCGCCGAGCACGATTTCGTGGCCACTGCGTCGGTGATACCATTTGGTATATCCCCTAGTTGAGGTGGTGAATGCGATGTCGGTGGCGTTCGAGAAGGACATCGAGCGGAAACTCCGCGCGATCTCCCCGCGCGCGGAACTCGCCCAGCTCGAGAAGCTGCGTGCGGTGCTTGCCGCGGCGGAAGCGGGATGGAAGCATCGGCAGATCGCGCCGCGGGTCGGGGTGACGCAGCCGGAGATCAGCCGGTTGCTCAAAGCAGCCCGGTTGCGGGCGGATGTCCGGGAGCGCACCCCGCGAGAGGTGCTGCTGCGCTACGCGGTCGGCGAGCTCGACCACCAGCAGATGATGGACGAACTCGAACACTGGGACTACACCTTCGGCGGCCCACCCGCCGACGACCCCGCCGCGGACGTCTACGTGCGCGGCAGCTGGGATCAGATCGAACGGGCCGGGGATCTGCTCTCCGACGACGACTATCAGCGCCTGTTCGAGGTCACCGCGGCGGCGCGGCGGGCGGCGAGCCGCCGCTAGTGAAGCAGCCGTGCGCCAAGACCCATGCCCTCCTCGACTCGTGGTGTGCGCCCGGCGGTGTCCTCGACGCCGGCGGCGTGCGCGCGTCGTTTCGCCTGTACGAAAACGATCCCGGCCGGCGTCGTAGTCGCGCCGGGATCGTCGATGCGTATCTGGCCGAACAGACCGGTATCGACCGCGGGGTCTACGACGACCTGCTCGATACGGTGCTGCCCGACGGGCGGCGGCTGCGCCCACGCGAGCTGGCCACCCTCGTGCACCGCGAATCCACCCAGATCCTCGACACCGTGCAGCAGCACTGCATCGAGATGGGGGAGAACATCGTCATCGAAGGCACCTTCCGCTGGGCCGGTCTCGGCGCGCAGTTGCTCACCGAACTCGGCGGTGCCGGCTATACCGACCTGACCATCGTCGATGTGGAAGTCACCCGCGACACCGCCATTCATCGCGCGCAGCACCGGTGGTGGACCGGCCGTATCGACCCGGACGACGAGCTGGGCGGCCGTTTCACCCCGACCTCGGCGATCACCGACCTCTACCCGGCCGGATCTGCGCGGTCGATCTGCGCGCGCAATGCGCGAGCGGCGTTCGATGATCCGCTGTCG
>NZ_JADZGH010000100.1:0-4854 GCF_015865005.1 Rhodococcus sp. CX | reverse complement strand
GAGTCGATGACGTTGTTCGTCGACGACTACACCACCGGCACGCATGTCGAGTCCACGGCCACCAAGCACAACGGCATCGTCAACTACGACTCGAATCCCGGGCTGTAGCGCGGTTGCTCGGACCCCTGCCCTCCGGTGCCTTCCCTGCTCTCATTCGGACCTCGCGGGTCTCGAACCCCGAACCGGACGCCACATCGCCGCGGCTGGTAGATGCCCTCATGCACGATCCGGCGACCGATGTCCAACATCGGCCGTTCTCGGCGGGACGAGCGATGCGACGTACTCCCGAACTCGGCCTCCCCACACGAACAGGATCGGCCCAGTGTCCACTGCGGGTCTTCCGTGTCGGAGGGGGCCAAGGAGGGATTTCAGGGGGTAAGGCGATGATGTGTCGCTACGATCGGATCCTGCATAGTTCCTGCCCCCGAGGAGGTTCGAGGCTATGCGTGCAATCGCGGGCGCCCTGCTGCTGTTGATGATCCTGGCTGGATGCTCCTCCGGCGACTCGCTCGAATCCGCCTCCGAAAACCGGGTTCGGTTGTGCGAGAAAATGTGCGACGAACTCGATGCACTGGATTCGATGAACTGCTCCGAGAACGTGCCATCGGAGTGCGCACGAACGGTGACCGCCAAGACGGACGCCGGTGTGCGCGTGGCGACTGCGATGGACCTACTCGAGATCAGTGATCCCACAATCGAACGAACGCTGGAATCGTTGAAATCCTCCGGCCAGCTCTACGACACGTTCGGGTGCTGGCATCCGGGCCAATACCCGGACGGCTCGGAGCCTGCCGCACGATGCCAAGACCTTGCGCGAAGCACGAACGAGACATTCACCGATCTCGCCGCAACGGTCCGAACCCCGTGATCGACGCGGTGACCAACGCCGCACGCTCGTAACCGATTCCGGGACATCGGTGACGTGCCGCAGGGTGCCCGATTCCCCGACAACTCGTCGGCGCCGCACTACTCGCCGCATCCTGGCTCAACTCGGCCTCCCACCGCCACGCCCACACACGCCCAACCTCCGACATTCCGGCGCCCACCCGCCACCGAACACCCGATCCCTCCGCCACCGCACGACGCGCGATGTCAGGGACGTGTCATCGATGCAGGCAGATGCGCTGAAACACTGTCTTGCTGCGCGCGGCGCGATGTCGTCTCGCGGGCGGGACGATCCCGTTGCCGCGGCGGCGGGCCGGCCCGGCGGTCGAGTGCGGCACCGGTGCGGCGTGGTCACGAGCTTTTGCGGAGCAGCCCGGTCACGCCCGCGAGCAGGATCGCGGTGAAGATCCAGGCGAGAACGCGCAGCGCCGGGATCCCGGCCTTCACCCACAACGGTGCGTCGGAGCCGATGGTCCAGTCCGGTCGGACGGTGCCGGTCGCGGCGGGGATGACGCCGGTGAGGGCGTAGCTGAACGAATCCAGGCACGGGTACTGCGGATGCGTCGCGCAGTCGTCGGCCCCGGTGATCGTCCTCGACTGCTCCACCTCGACAGGTGCCTCGCCGCCGATGGCGTCGGCGGTGACCGCGATCGTGGCGGTTTCTTTGTTCGGGTTGGTGGGAACGAAGTGCTCACGGCTCGCCTCGACCAGCACGAACCCGACCACGAGCGCGCCGACGAGCCACAGTGCTGCACGTATTGGGTAGTAGCCGTGGCCCGCGACCATCCGATACGCCCATCGTTGCAGTTTCGAGCGCCAGGGTGCGGCCTTGGTGACGTTGTTCGCGGCGGTGAAGCGCAATCGTCGGGCTTCGGCGGGGTGTCCGTTGCGTTCGTACACCGCGGCGAGGGCATGCCATGGCTGCGGACTGACACCAGTGTCCTGTTTGTGGGAGAGCCAGCGGTTGGCGGCTGCATGGTCGGTGCGGATGCGGCCGTGGACGTCGCCGATCTCCCACCCGGTCGCCATCACCGGATATCGGGGTTCCCGGTCGGCGGGGGTGTTCAAGTTCGTGATCTTCGTGCGGGAGAGGTTGACGACGAGGGGACCCTCTGTGGGCAGAGTGAGCTCGCGGACGACGGCCCCGTCGAGGTCGATCACCAGTTGATCGGTGCCGGTGGGACGAGGTTTCGCATCACGAAGGTCGAGGTGGTTCTCGAAACTCGCCCTCTTTGCCCAGATGATGCCGTCGGCGCGGAACACCGAGATCGCCTGGTCCGTGGTGTCATCCACAGCCACAAGCGGGCCAGCGACGGTGGCGCCGGCGAGGGTGAGGACAAGCCGACCGGGGTTGTGCAGGTGGGCGCCGGCCAGGGCGAGTTGACCGTTGATGGTGGCGGCGGGTGCGCGGATTTCGCCCTCGGTGGTGATGCGGTCGGCGAAGAACCCATTAGTGATGGTGGCGTCGTCGAGGGTGAGGACAAGCCGACTGGGGTTGTGCAGGTGGGCGCCGTCCAGTGCGAGTTGGCCGTTGATGGTGGCGGCGGGTGCGCGGATTTCGCCGGTGGTGGTGATGCGGCGAGCGGAGAGTCCGCCGGTGATGGCGGCGTCGTCGAGAGTGAGGACAAGCCGACTGGGGTTGTGCAGGTGAGCGTCGATCAGATTGAGCTGGCCGTTGATGGTGGCGCTGGGTGCGCGGATTTCGCCGTCGGTGGTGACGCGGTCGGCGAAGAGTCCCCCTTTGATGGTGGCGTTGTCGAGGGTGAGGGCGTGGTGTCCGGGGTTGTGCAGGTGGGCGCCGCTCAATGCGAGTTGGCCGTTGATGGTGGTGCCCGGTGCGCGGATTTCGCCGGTGGTGGTGACGCGGCGGGCGAAGAGCCCATTGGTGATGGTGGCGTTGGCGAGATCGAGAACCCTGTGTCCGGGGTTGTGCAGGTGAGCGTCGTCCAGTGCGAGTTGGCCGTTGATGGTGGCACTGATGGTGCGGATTTCGCCGTTGGTGGTGATGCGGCTGGCGAAGAGTCCGCGGGTGATGGTGGCGCCGTCGAGGGTGAGGACGTGGTGTCCGGGGTTATGGAGGCGGGCGTCGTTCAGGCTGAGTTCACCGCCAATCTTGGCGCCGATCGCACGGATCGCCCCATTGGTGGTGATGCGGTCGGCGACGATGTCGCCGGCGATGTGTGCCACCTCGAGGGACAGAGACAGAAGGTGAGATCCCGAGAGCGTCAACTCCCGCAGACGCACATTGTTCAGGTTCATCGGTCGATCGATCCGGCACCGGATCAGGTGCAGTGGGCGATCGAACGTGATGTGCGCGAAGTCGATGTCACCGGTGATCCGGGCTCCGACAATCCGGAGACCGCCGGGGTCGAACCCTTCGTGGCCACCGGTGAGGACGTCCCGGATCGCGCGCGCGGGGATATGCCGGTCGGCCGGCCACTGATCGGCGGTCGCCGGGTCGTACAGGTGTGCCGGCACCCCTGACCGCAGATCCACAATCGTCCCGCGCGTGGCTGCGTCGACCAGCCGTGTGACCCACGCTGCGTGATCGTGCTCTTCGCTCATCGGCTCATCATCGGTGATCACACAGATGCGACGAGCAGGGGGATACCGGCGCGGGTGGTGCCACTGCCGAGTTCGGTTCGGTCCTGGATGCGTTCGGACGATCGGATGTCCGTCGCCGAGGTTGCGCCGAGCCGGGGACGTGTCATCGTCCCAGCTCAACGCGATGTTGTAGCGCGGCGGTACATGTAGACCCCGTGCGGTGATCGGAGTCGATCGGGCACAGCAGCATGCCCCGGGAGTCGCACCAGGCCGCCGGTAACCTCAGCGAGGTGCAGACCGACCGAGCCCACCTGGCCGCCCGCATCCGCGAAGCGCACCGGCTTCCCTCGTTCACCACCGGCTCCGTCGACGACTTCACGAGCACCGTGGTGGCCGAAGCGCTCGCGACCGAGAACATCACCCTCACGGTCACGATCACCGCCCGTCGGTTCGCGGTCGGGCCGGGGCGGTGGGACCGGGCCGCTGCCGGGACCGTCGTGACGGTGACCGTCGCAAGCTGCGACACCGCATCCGGTGCCCGCCGGCACGTGGATCTGGCGGAGCCGGAGGCATGGGTTCGGGCGGTGTTCGCCGAGTTCGACGACGACGATCAGCGGATCTACCTGCTCGGCGGCATCGACCCGGACACCGGACGCTCGGAGCGCGGCCTGTTCGCCTACCGCGCCTATTTCGACGAGGATGCCACGCCGATCGGCGTGCCCACGCAACTGGTCGACATGCCCCACTACTGGATCGGCACTCTCCACTGATCGGGATTCGCACAGCACCGCGAGGGGTCTTCCAACCAGGAAGGGACATGTCATCACTGCATGCCACCGTGTGTTTTCAGTGGTGGGCGTAGTCGCGGACGCGAGAGACCACTGCGTTGATGCCTGGTAGATGCGCTCATTCACGACCCGGATGACGCGGACCCGAGGGAGGGAGGGAACCAGGAACCCGCCCAGTGCGTCCAACCAGATATGGTCGCCGAGGACCGAGCAGTGTGGACGTCCGCCGGCCACGACCCCGACGATCCGGAAGTCATCGAGCGATGGCATTGGATTCGATGGCAACTCCAGATGCTCCGCGACTGAGTCCCCGCCCAGCGCGCGGCGCCGCGGGCGGAACAACCGGAAAATGCGGCGGGACGTGTCGTTTTACCTGGTCAATAGCTGTTGTCTTGATCATCGCGATCATGTTCAGTTCCGGCCCGGCAGGTCGGCCCCGGCGGGCGACTTGTCCTCGCGCAGCCCGCGCCAACTCGAATGCCGCGCCGCCGTCGTGAACCCGGTCCCGACCCTTCCCAAATACTTCGGCATGCCCTCATCGTCGTAGGCTCGCAGGATCAGTGAACTGATACCCCCACTGGCAGAACGGGTAAGTCCCAGGGAGTGGTGGGAATCGGGTGAGACGTCCCCGGCCCCG
>NZ_JADZGH010000099.1:111766-114715 GCF_015865005.1 Rhodococcus sp. CX | reverse complement strand
CCCTGCATCGCCAGGTTCAGATCCCAGGAGACGACGGTGAACTTCTCGGTGCCCAGGTCGTACCAGAGGTAGTAGTTCTGGCCGGGTCCGGCCATGTCGTCACCGTTGACGAGGAGGTTCTGCGTCGCGACGTAGCGGGCGAAGGATTCGACGTCGACCCAGTCGCCGAGGTGCGCGTCGAACTCCTCGTCGCTCGCCGCGTCCATCCACTTCAGGAAATTCACGATCGGCTGGAGGTTGCCGCTGCCGACGGCGTTGATCTGTTTGAACCGATCGGCGTAGGACGACTGGTCGTCGTCGACGTACTCGAAACGTGAACTGGCGTCCGCCTTGTACAGATAGCCGTTGCCGTCGAACAGCGAGTTGGCGTAGCCGTCGTCGGGATGCTCGAGGAGCAGTCGTGTCGTGGTGGCACTGTCGTTGATCGAGTACACCGTGTACGCGTACCGCTGCGTCGGCTGGCCGGTCTCCGCGGTGAGCGACAACGCCATCGCCTCGTTCAGCACCGGCGTGCCCGGCCGCACCGACAACTCGGTCATGCCCTGATAGGCGCGGCCCGAGACGTTCTCGTCGAAGCTGATGAGCAGCGGCAGCGACGTCGGATCGTCCTCCGACGCCGAGGACATCATGCCGCCCATCCTTCCGGGATCGAAGTCCTCGGGGAATTCGAATCCTTCGGGCAGTTCCATACCTTCCGGTGGCCGGAAGCCCGAACCACCGGGCCTGGCGTCGTCGCCGCGCACACCCATCAGAGTCGAGTTGCCCTTGAGCCGGACGGACACGTCGTCGACGAACGTGCCGTCGATGGTGAGGTCGGCGGTCACCCACTTCTTGTCGCCGGTCTTCTGGAAAGTGGTGATCATGTCCCGATATTCGGCATCGGTGATCTCCAGCGACACCTCGTGCTGCACGGAACTGTCGAACAGGTCGACGGTGCCGGCGATGTTCTCGGTGATCTCCGAGGCGATAACCGTTGCGTCCCCGACGATGTAGGGGCGGATCCGGGCACCTCCGAACACGGTCGCCATGATCGTGGCGAACGCGACGAACACCACCAGCAGCTTCCAGTGCTGCCGCAGCGATGTCGGGATCCGATGTACGAGCCGACGCCGCGGACCGGGCTCGCCGGCGGGGTTCGTCCCGCTCATCAGATGTCCGTCTGGTCGTATCCGGTCAGGACGGTGACGCGCTGGCCGGTGTTGACCGCGCTCAGTGCCGCGATCAGCTCGGACGACTTCTTGCCCTTACGCAACTGCGCCGTGTAGTACAGCTCGTGGAGCGCTCCCGCACGGACGGATTCGGTGGAGACCAGCTCGAATTCCGTGCAGAACTCGATGAGAACGTCCTGGACGAGCGCTTCGAACCCCGGCTCCGGCGGCACCTGGACCTTCACGACCTGACGCTGCACGTCGAGCTTGAACCAGTTGAACTTGTTCATGATCAGCAGCACGAGGCAGATCGCGACGGTCGCGGCCACCGCGAGGATGTAGAAGCGGGTGCCGGTGGTCATGCCGATCGCCATCACGAGGAAGATGAACCCGACGTCACGAGTTTCTTTGATGGCGTTGCGGAATCGCACGACCGACAGCGCGCCGACGAGCGCGAACGCCCGGGCGATGTTGGAGCCGACCACGAGCATGATCAGCGAGATGATCATGCCGACCATCACGAGGGTCTGCACGTAGGACTGGCTGTAGGAGACGTTCTTGTGCGTGTATCGGTAGACCCAGCCGATGACGGCGGACAGCACGAACGACAACGACAGCGACACGATGATGTCGAATGTCGAAAACGTCCCGCTGAGGTCCTGAAGATCGAAATTCATGGTTGTCCTGGTGTCCGAATGGTTGGAAATCTATGAAAAATGCTGCGTGCGTGGTCAACCCACGACCGGAGCGGGTTCGCCGAAGAGATCCGGCGGGACGGGCTCGTCGAACCCGTCGGGCAGGATCGGTTCGGGTGCGCCGGTGATCGAGCGCGGTGCCAACCCGAACGCCTGCACCGACTGGCAGTACTTCGAGATCCGGATGACCGACATGTTCAGTCGCGCGGTCAGATCCGTCGCCCAGTACGGAACCCGTTCGTTCGCCTTGAGTTCCACGATCGCCGGCTTCGGCGGGATGATGAAGCGGTTCTCGGCGCCGGATGCGAAATAGAAGTCGCGGTCGCGGCCGTGCACCTTGTGATCGATCGTCACCCGCAGGCCCAGATCGGCTTCGCGGCCGACGAACGCCTCCCGCAGGTAGCCGGTAGTGACGACCGGCCGCAGATCGAGATTGCCGATCAGGGTGGTCACCTCGTTCACGAACGGTCGCTGCGACGGATCGCACTCGATCTCCTTGCGGCCGTCCAGCCAACGCCGCGCCTGCCCGTAGGGCAGCGCGATCCGCCGCTTCTGGGTCACGCGGTTGACGCGCTGCTTGATCTCGATCTGCACCGAGGTGTCGTCGGTGCAGTCCGCCGGATTGCCGTACAGCCGTATCCGGAGCTTGCGCCGGAACTTCAGGCCCTCGATCTTCTCCCAGTAGAAGCGCAGATCCGCGGTGTCGTAGTACAGCGACGTCACCGGATATCCACCGTGCGGCGAGAACGGATCGGCGTCCATGCGGGCGGCGAGCTCGGCCCGCAGCTCCGGGACCTTCATCTCGTCGACGAGGTACTTGATCTCGTACCGGTTGAAGGCGTGCAGCTTGCTCGCCGTCTGCTGATAGCCGACGGGACCGGCCGGAACGTCCTCGACCGATTCGGTTGGATCATCCGACGAGGATCGCTTCCGGAATCGATCGATGAGGCTCATGGCGGCGGCAGCTCCCGGCTGATCGGTTGCGAACGGGTGAACGCTCCGAGTACACCCGACGACGTTTCCGGGAAGCTGGAAGGAAGCTGGCAATCGCCTGTGAGTCGATCTTGCCGATCAGCCGACGATCACGACCTCGAGATTGCGCGGAC
>NZ_JADZGH010000099.1:108245-111756 GCF_015865005.1 Rhodococcus sp. CX | reverse complement strand
CGCGTTCGAGTTCGATGTCCGAGGTCGCGGACGGCCCGCTGATCAGGGTGGTGGGCCGCTCCGGCACGAGCCGGGCCAGAGCTTCGGGCACCCCGACCTCGACGGTGTCGAGCGGCACGACGCACACATGCAGATCCGGCACGAGTGTCAGGGCCCGGCGACCCTGGTCGGCGCTGCCGTCGAGGAAGATGGTGCCCGTCTCGGCGCACGACACCGCCGACGCGGTGACGACCCCGTCGAGCGCTTCGAGCTCCGGCGCCGGCACGTCGGCCGAGTCCACGACGATCTCCCCGTCGAACGCGGCGAGCCACGAGTCGTCGAGACCGGCGGGCACACCCACCCGCGCGACCTTCCGGTCGGCGAGCACCCGCGCGAGGACCGTCGGTAGTTCGGCTGCGGTGCAGCGGTGCACGTGGGCCTTGTAGTCGAGCAACCGGTCGGCGAACAGTTCGTAGCGTTCGTCGTCCGGCAGGGTTCGGCCGGTGCGGTACGCGCGGGGGATCTCCGTGGGCGCGGACGGCGCGAGCGCCAGGGCGTCGCGGATGCGGCCGAGCACCGTCTCGCGGGCGCTCATCGTTCGCCCCCTTCCTGTCGCGCTGCGGCCATCGCCGCGCGACCTTCGTCGGAATCCCACCACTGCCGGAACGTCTGCTTCGGCGGTGCCGGGATGTCGCGGGCCGCGGTCCAGCCGCCGAGCGGGCCGGGCAGCGCCGAGATCGCGCCCTTCTTCCCCGCGACGATCCGGCCGCCGATGCCTCCGGCCTTCTGCGCCGCGGTCCACCGCCGCGAGGACGACATCGCCAGCGACGCCGCCTTCATCGCCGCGGCTTCGACGGTGAGTCCCGCCTGCTCGACCTTCTGGTGCCGCAGTTCGACGAGCAACGACGGGATGTCGATCTTGACGGGGCAGGCGTCGAAGCACGCGCCGCACAGGCTCGACGCGAACGGCAGCGTCGCGTTCGGGTCGCCGGGTTCGTTCATGCCCGCGAGTTGCGGGGTGAGCACGGCCCCGATCGGACCCGGATAGGTCGAGCCGTAGGCGTGGCCGCCGGTGCGTTCGTAGACCGGGCACACGTTGAGGCACGCGGAGCACCGGATGCAGTGCAGCGCTTCGCGTCCCACCGAATCTGCGAGCGCGGCGGTGCGGCCGTTGTCGAGCAGGATCAGGTGGAACGCCTGCGGTCCGTCACCCGGGGTGACACCCGTCCACATCGACGTGTACGGATTCATCCGCTCCCCCGTCGACGACCGCGGTAGCAGTTGGAGGAACACCTCCAGGTCGCGGTAGGTGGGGAGCAGCTTCTCGATGCCCATGACGGTGATGAGGGTCTGCGGCAGCGTCAGGCACATCCGGCCGTTGCCCTCGGATTCGACGACCGCGAGGGTGCCGGTCTCGGCGATCCCGAAGTTCGCGCCCGATACCGCGACCGGGACGGTCATGAACTTGTGGCGCAGGAACTTTCGCGCCGCCTCCGCGAGGTGCGCAGGATTGTCGTCGAGATCCGGGTCCACGCCCGGCATTTCGCGCAGGAAGATCTCACGGATCTCGGAACGGTTGCGGTGGATGGCCGGGACGAGGATGTGCGACGGCCGGTCGTGGCCGAGCTGGACGATGAGTTCGGCCAGGTCCGTCTCGTGCGCAACGATGCCCTGGGCTTCGAGATACTCGTTGAGGCCGATCTCCTGAGTGGCCATGGATTTGACCTTGACGATCTCGTCGGATCCGGTGTCGCGCACCAGTTGTGCGACGAGGGCGTTGGCCTCGTCGGCGTCGGCGGCCCAGTGCACGATGCCACCCCGTTCGGCGACGGCGGCTTCGAGCTGTTCGAGCAGTTCGGGCAGGCGCGCGAGCACGTCCTTCTTGACGGCGGCACCGGCGTCGCGCAGCGCCTCCCAGTCGGGGACCTCCCCGGTCACGCGGAGCCGCTTGGCGCGGATGGTGTGGGTGGCCTTGCCGATGTTGCGGCGCAGCTGACTGTCGGTGAGTTCGTGATGCGCTGCGTCCGGGAACTTTTCGACGCCGCGCAGATTTCCCGAGCCGCGCGGTGGGACGGTGGGCGTGCCGAGCGCGGTGATGCTCATGCGGTCACCACCGGGGCGTCGACGGAGGCGAGGATCTCGGCGAGGTGCACGGTGCGGCCGCCGGTTTTCAGGCGCGACATGCCGCCCCCGATGTGCATCAGGCAGGACGAGTCGCCGGCCGTGCAGTATTCGGCGCCGGTGGCGGCGATGTTGCGGAGCTTGTCGGACAGCATCGCGGTGGACGTTTCGGCGTTCTTGATGGCGAACGTGCCGCCGAAGCCGCAGCACGAATCCGCTTCGGGGAGTTCGACGAGGTCGATGTCGCGGACGTTGCGCAGCAACTGCAGCGGTTTGTCGCCGACCCGCAGCATGCGCAGGGAATGGCAGGTCGGGTGGTAGGTGTGACGCGATGCGGGTAGCGGGCGCCGACGTCGGTGACGCCGAGGACGTCGACGAGGAACTCGGACAGTTCGTACGTCTTGGCCTTGACCGTGTCGACCTTCCCGCGCAGCGCGGCGTCGCCGTAGCGGCCGGCGACGATCTCGTGCTGGTGCCGGACGGATCCGGCGCACGATCCGGACGGGACGACGACCGCGTCGATGGAGGGGTCGCCGAAGGTGTCGGCGTAGTTGCGGACGAGGGGCAGTGCGTCGGGTTGGTATCCGGTGTTGACGTGCATCTGCCCGCAGCAGGTCTGGCCGGGCGGGAACACGACGTCGTGGCCGAGCCTCGCCAGGAGCAGGGCGGTGGCCTTGACCGCGCCGGGGAACAGGGTGTCGCCGAGGCAGGTGGCGAACAACGCGACTCGCATGGTGGATCTCCGCATCGAATCTGTGTGGTCTGACCACACTAACCCACGTTCGGGAGCCACGCACGAGAAAGAGGCGGCCTAGGCTCTGCTGACATGTCGTCGCCGTCCGCACCCCGCGCCTGGGAGCAGGTACTCGCCCGCCTCGAGGAGAAGCTGATCTCCGGTGAACTCGCGCCGGGGCAGCGGCTCCCGGGTGAGCGCATCCTCGCGGCCGAACTCGGCGTGGGCCGGTCGTCGGTGCGTGAGGCGCTGCGGGTGATGGAGGCGCTCGGCCTCCTCACCGCGCACACCGGGTCGGGTCCCAACGCCGGGGCGATGATCGTCTCCCGGCCGGTGGGCGGAATGTCGATGCTCATGCGCATGCAGGTCGCGGCCCAGAACTTTCCGGTCCGCGACGTCGTGCAGACCCGGCTGGTCCTCGAGACCGAGGTCGTGCAGACGCTCGCCGGTACACGCCCGGTCCCGGACCTGTCCCACGCCGAGGAGTTGCTCATCGCGATGGACTCTCCCGAGCTGTCCGCGCACGAGTTCCTGGTCCTCGACTCCCGGTTCCACATCGCCCTGGCCGACGCCGCCGGAAACCTGGTCATCGCCTCGATGATGGCCGCGCTGCGCGAATCGATCGAAAGCTATGTGCTTGCCGGAGCACCCCTCGCCACCTGGCCGGAGACCTGCAGC
>NZ_JADZGH010000099.1:106726-108235 GCF_015865005.1 Rhodococcus sp. CX | reverse complement strand
CTGGCGGGCCGGGGACGTGGAGGCGGCCCGCCAGCGCATCGGCGACCACATCCGCGGTTACTACGCCGAGAGCCTGTCGAACCCCCTGAACGGAGCACCCCCGCCGGTGGTGTAGTGTTGTTCGTGCAACGCGGGGTGGAGCAGCTCGGTAGCTCGCTGGGCTCATAACCCAGAGGTCGCAGGTTCAAATCCTGTCCCCGCTACCACCACCGGCCCGGACTCTCACGAGTCCGGGCCGGTTTGTTTTCGCCCGCGCGAAGGCGTCGCGACGAATCCGCTCGGCCGCCAGTTATCCGCTGTGGCGATTGCGTCGGCGGATGACCGGCGACCACGCGGATACGAGGACCAGTTGTTGTTCCCGGGGTAGATTCCGCCTAGACCCGTCAGGCAGACAACCGGGAGGGTGCGATGAGCGAGGACCATCCGAGCGACCCGCCCCGGCAGCGCACCACACCCCGCTGGCTGCGGCCCGCCGTCTTCTACGTCCTGCTCGCCGTCGCCGCCTATCAACTCTCGGGCTGGCTGTTCTTCAACCTCCGCGACTTCCTCGGACTGCTGTTTCTGGCGTGGTTGCTCAGCATCACCCTCGAGCCGGTCGTCGACTGGCTGGAGCGGTTCGGGATGCGCCGCGGCGCCGCGACCGGTCTGGTGCTGTTCGGCCTGCTGGCGTTTCTGATCGGGTTCGTCGCGCTGTTCGGGACGCTGCTCGTCGAACAGCTCGGTCAGTTGCTCAAAGCGCTGCCCGATGCCATCACCACGGTCACCGAGTGGTCCAACCGCACGTTCGACACGAACTTCTCGACCGGCGACGAACTGATCAAGCTGACGCCGGAGACCATCAGGGATCTCGTGCAGCGGTTCACGCCCGGAGTGCTCGGCGTGGTGTCCTCGGTGGTGAGCGTGGTGTTCCAGGCCCTGACGATGCTGCTGTTCGTGTTCTACATGTCGGCGGAGGGTCCCGCCCTGCGGCGCACCATCTCGAGCTGGTTCCCCGCCCGGCAGCAGAAGATCATCGCGACGGTGTGGGAAACGTCCGTCGAGAAGGCCGGCGGATACGTCGTCTCCCGGCTGATCCTCGGAGCCATCAGTGCCATCGGTACCGGCATCTTCCTGATGATCATCGGTGTGCCCTACTGGCTGCCGCTTGCGCTGTGGACGGGCATCGTGTCGCAGTTCGTCCCGACCCTGGGCACGTATCTGGCGATCGCCCTGCCCGCGATCATCGCCGCCGCCAACCAGCCCATCGACGGGCTGTGGGTGGTGCTGTTCGGAACCGGCTATCAGCAGGTCGAGAACTACGTGCTGCACCCGCGCATCACGTCGAAGACCGTCTCCATCCACCCGGCGGTCGCGTTCGGTTCGGTGATCGTCGGAGCGTCGTTGTTCGGTGCGATGGGTGCGCTGGTGTCCGTCCCGGTCGTGGCGGTGCTGCAGGCCCTCGTCGAAACATACGGTCACCGTTACGAACTGGTCGTCGAGCCGGGTGACATCGACCAACCAGGCGACACC
>NZ_JADZGH010000099.1:95161-106598 GCF_015865005.1 Rhodococcus sp. CX | reverse complement strand
TCCCACCGCCACAAAGGCACACGGGCGGCGAAGCCGCCTAGCGCTTCGCCATGTCCCGTACCGCCACGTGCGCGAACAGCATGCTCGCGCCGATGGGGTTGCCGCCGCCCGGGTACACCGTGCCGCTGACCGCGGCCATCGTGTTGCCCGCCGCGTACAGGCCGGGAATCGGTTCACCCGCGGGGGTCAGGACCCGCGCCGACGTATCGGTGCGCAACCCGCCCTTGGTGCCCAGATCGGAGATCCCGAACGCCGCCGCGTGGAACGGGCCCTTCTCGATCGGGACCATCGGGGACTGCCCGCCGGAAAACGCGCGGTCGTACGGTTCGTCGCCGCGGCCGAAGTCCTCGTCGACGCCCTCGGCGGCCATCTCGTTGTAGCGGGCGACGGTCGCGACCAGTGCGTCGGCGGGGACCCCGATCTGTTCGGCGAGTTCCTCGAGGGTCTCCCCCGTCTTCCACAGGCCGGCCGCGACGTACTTCTCGGGTTCGACCATCGGCACGTTCGTCGCCTGGACGGGCGGAACACCGCCGTCCTTGTCGTCGTAGATCATCCAGAACGGCAGGGTCAGCGAACCGGCGTCCATCTGCGCGATGACATCGCGGCCGAGTCGGTCGTAGGGCGCCGACTCGTTGACGAAACGCTTGCCGCCCTGGTTGACGAAGATGCCGCCCGTGAACCACAGCGCGAACGCGGAGCGCCCGTCCGGGTGGGTCATACCGGGCGACCACCAGGCCTCGCCCATGAGATCGACGTCGGCGCCGGCGGCGATGCCCGCCTGGTGTGCCTTACCGAGATTCGACCACGGCCCCATCGAATCCCGCGCCTCGCCGGGCACGCCGTACTCGGCGCGCATGGCGTCGTTCTGCTCGAACCCACCGGCCGCGAGCACGACACCACGACGGGCACGGATCGCGCGACGCTCACCGTCGTGTTCGACGATGCCTCCGACGACCGCGCCGTCCTCGACGACGAGATCGACCAGCGGCGTGTTCAGATGGGTGCTGACACCGGGGAACTTCTTCAGCGCCACCAGGAATCGGCCGACCAGTGCGCGGCCGCCGATGAGGTGACCGGGGAGGGGTTCGCCGTTGCGTTCGCGGCCGAGGGGGCCGCGGATGGACTCGTTGAGGTCCTCGATCCCCTTCGCGGACAACGGCGACGGAATGATGTGACGGCCGGTCGCGCTGGCCTTGGGCGCCTTGCCGAAGTAGTCGGGCCACGGCAGGACCTGGAATTCCAGGTCCGCGTCGATTTCGAGATAGTCGACGAGCGAGGCACCCCCGGTGACGAACGCATCCTGCAGTTCGCGGGGGGTGCGGTCGCCGACCACCGCGTGGAAGTAGGTGAGGGCGTCCTCGATCGTATCCTCGTCGCCGGCGCGGCGCAGCACCGCGTTCGTCGGGAACCACATGCCGCCGCCACCGGAGTAGGCAGTGGTGCCGCCGAACTGCTCCGATGCTTCGACGAGGATCACCGACAGGCCCTCACGGGCGGCGGTGTAGGCGCCGCAGCATCCACCTGCTCCCGACCCGACGACGAGCACGTCGCATTCTTCCGCCCAATCCACCACGCTGCCTCCCGAAGACCGTTCCCTGAATGGTTGATCACGGTAGGCGCAGCCGACGGCTCGCGGGACGGAATGTCCTACTGGGCGGGAAGTTACCCGGGCGGGTGCCCGCCGCGGAAAACACAGCGCCGCCCGCCGACCCCCCTGCAGGTCGGCGGACGACGCGGTCGAGCGCTAGACGGTCAGCGTCGCGGCAGTTGCGGCGACGACCTCCTCGACACTCACTCCGGGGGCCGTCTCGACGAGCTTCAGACCCTCGTCGGTGACGTCGATGACGGCCATGTCGGTGATGATCCGCTGGACGCAGCGCTTGCCGGTGAGCGGCAGCGTGCATTCCTCGAAGATCTTCGGCTCACCCTTCTTCGTGACGTGTTCCATCATCACGATCACGCGCCGCGCGCCGTGCACGAGGTCCATCGCGCCGCCCATGCCCTTGACCATGGCGCCCGGGATCATCCAGTTCGCGATGTCACCCTTCGCGCTGACCTGCATCGCACCGAGGACAGCCACGTCGATCTGGCCACCGCGGATCATCCCGAAGGACTGCGACGAGTCGAAGAACGATGCGCCGGGCACGACGGTGATGAGTTCCTTGCCGGCGTTGATGAGTTCGGGGTCGATCTCGTCCTCGTACGGGTACGGGCCGACACCGAGCACACCGTTCTCCGAGTGCAGAACGACCTCGATGCCCGGGTCCAGGTAGTTCGGGACCAGCGTGGGCATACCGATGCCGAGGTTGACGTACTGGCCGTCGGACAGTTCCTGTGCGACGCGCGCGGCCATTTCCTCGCGGGTCAGTTTCCGGGTGGCTGCCTGGGTCATGAACGGACCGTCCTGTTCTCGATGCCGACGGTGACCGGCCCGACCGGCACGACGCGCTGCACGTGGATGCCGGGGGTGTGGATCTCGTTGGGATCCAGCTCGCCGGGTTCGACGAGGTATTCGACCTGGGCGATGGTGATGCGGCCCGAGGTCGCGGCCGGAGGGTTGAAGTTGCGGGCGCTCTGCCGGTAGACGAGGTTGCCGTGGCGGTCGCCCTTCCACGCGTGGACGAGGGCGAAGTCGGCGACGATGCCGCGTTCCATCACGTAGGTGACGCCGTCGAACTCGCGGGTCTCCTTCGGCGGGGACGCGACCGCGATGCCGCCGTTGCCGTCGTAACGCAGGGGCAGTCCGCCCTCTTCGACCTGGGTGCCGACACCGGCCGGGGTGAAGAACGCCGGGATGCCCGCGCCGCCGGCGCGCATGCGCTCGGCGAGAGTGCCCTGCGGGGTCAGTTCGACCTCGAGTTCACCGGCGAGGTACTGGCGCGCGAATTCCTTGTTGGAACCCACGTAGGAGGAGATGGTGCGGCGGATGCGGCCCTTCTCCAGGAGCACCCCGAGCCCGAAACCGTCGGTTCCGCAGTTGTTGCTGACCGTCTCGAGGTTGGTGGCGCCCTGCTCGAGGAGGGCATCGATGAGGATTTCGGGGACGCCGACCAGGCCGAATCCGCCGACAGCGATCGTGGCGCCGTCCGGGATGTCGGCTACGGCCTCGGCGGCGGTGGCAACGACTTTGTCCATGACCCTAGAGTAGCGCGTTCCGTACGCAATGTGAACCCTCGTACGTATCGCGAACAACGGCTATGCTGGGGGACATGACCGTCACGCTCAATCACGAACGGCACGGCGACCCTGCCGCCGCACCCGTGGTGCTCCTCGGCTCGCTCGGATCCGACCTGTCGATGTGGGCACCCCAGATCGAGGCCCTGTCGGCCGTCGCGCACGTCGTCGCCGTCGACCACCGCGGACACGGGAAATCCCCTGCACCCCAAGGCCCCTACACCCTCGACGACCTCGGCGGCGACATCCTGGCGCTGCTCGACGACCTCGGCCTGGACTCCGTGCACTTCGTCGGGCTGTCCCTGGGCGGGGCCGTCGGACAGTGGCTCGCCGCGCACCACCCCGAGCGCGTGCGCACGCTCACCCTGCTGTGCACCTCCGCCGCGTTCGCCCCGCCCGGACCGTGGCACGACCGCGCCGCGACCGTGCGCACCGCGGGTCTGGCCTCCATCGCCGAATCGATCGTCGACCGCTGGTTCACCCCCGGCCTGCGCGACCGCGACCCGGCACTCGTCGCCCGGCACGTCGACATGGTGAAGTCGACGACCGACGAGGGCTACGCCGCGTGCTGCGAAGCACTCGCGGGCTGGGACGGCCGCGACGACCTCGCGCACATCACCGCACCCACCCTGGTCGTCGCCGGCGAGCAGGACCCCGCGACACCGCCCGCCACCATGCGGGCACTCGCCGACGGCATCGCGGACGCCACCTTCCACGTCGTCGACCCGGGCGCGCACCTCGCGAACGTCGAACAGGCCGAACGGATCACGGAACTGGTGCTCTCCCACATCGCCCGCACCCCGGACGGTCGCTGAACACACCCGCGGACACGTGGAAGTATTCGGGCACACCGACACCAGGGGGATCTCCGGACCATGAGCGAAATCGACGCCGCCGCCGCGCCGCAGCAGAACCAGTCGCCCGACGGCACTCCCGCCGCGTCACCCGACTTCGTGCAGTCGCTGGCGCGCGGGCTGGCCGTCGTCAAGGCGTTCGACGCGACGCACCCGCGGCGCACCCTCAGCGACGTCGCCAAGGCCACCGGCCTGACCCGCGCGACCGCCCGCCGGTTCCTGCTGACCCTCGCCGAACTCGGCTACGTCCGGACGGACGGGTCGCTGTTCTGGCTGACACCGCGGGTACTCGAGCTCGGCTACAGCTTCCTGTCCAGCCTGACGCTGCCCGACGTCGCGCGGCCGCACCTCGAAGCGCTCGCCTCGGCGGTGCACGAATCGACGTCGGTGTCGGTGCTCGACGGCGACGACATCGTGTACGTCGCGCGGGTACCGGTCAGCCGGATCATGACCGTGTCCATCACGCTCGGCACCCGCTTTCCCGCGCACGCGACGTCGATGGGTCGCGTGCTGCTCGCGGGCCTGTCCCCCGAGGAACTCGACGCCTATCTCGACCGCGCCGACCTGAGGCCGCTGACCGGGCGAACCGTGGTGACGCCGGACCAGCTGCGCGCCGAACTCGCCACCATCCGGCGCGACGGCTTCTGCATCGTCGACCAGGAACTCGAGGAAGGGCTGCGGTCGCTGGCCGCACCGATCCGGGACGCCTCCGGCACGGTGGTCGCCGCCGTGAACATCTCCACCCACGCCGCCCGCTACACACTCGACACGGTTCGCGACGAACTGGTCCCCGCGGTCGTCGCGACCGCCGCTGCGATCTCCACGGATTTCGCACGTACCCAAACCCATTAGAAATCAACGGAACCGAGGAAGAATATGCTCGACGCAGTGATCTGCGAACCACTCCGCACCCCGGTCGGCCGCTTCGGCGGCGTGCTGAAGGACATCGCCCCGGAGGATCTCGCAGCCACCGTCATCCGCGAAATCATCACGCGCACCGGAATTTCCGGCTCGGACGTCGACGACGTGATCCTCGGTCAGGCATCCCCGGGTGGCGAGGCCCCCGCGATCGGCCGCGTCGCGGCACTCAACGCGGGGCTGGGCGTGGACGTTCCGGGTCTCCAGGTCGACCGTCGATGCGGCTCCGGCCTCCAAGCGATCATCCAGGCCGCGATGCAGGTCCAGACCGGCGGCAGCGACCTCGTCCTCGCCGGCGGCGCCGAATCGATGAGCCAGGCCGAGTTCTACGCCACCGGAATGCGCTGGGGCGTCAAGGGTGAAGCCGTCGCACTGAACGACCGCCTCGCCCGCGCCCGCGTCACCGCCGGCGGCCGCGACTTCCCCGTTCCCGGTGGCATGATCGAGACCGCCGAGAACCTGCGCGCCGAATTCTCCATCTCCCGCGAGGATCAGGACGCACTCGCGGTGCAGTCCCACCAGCGTGCTGTCGCCGCCCAGCGCAGTGGCGTGTTCGCGGAGGAAATCGTCCCGATCGCAGTGCCGCAGCGCAAGGGCGATGCGGTGGTGGTCGATACGGACGAGCATCCGCGCGCCGACACCAGCATGGAATCGCTCGCGAAACTCCGTCCCATCCGCGGCCGGATCGACCCCGACTCCACCGTCACCGCCGGCAATGCCAGCGGCCAGAACGACGGCGCTGCTCTCGCCATCGTCACCACCCCGGAGAAGGCCGCACAACTCGGTCTGCGACCGCTGGCCCGCCTCGCCGGCTGGGCGGTCGCGGGAGTGCCGCCGCGCACCATGGGCATCGGCCCGGTCCCGGCGACCGAGCAGGTCCTGAAGCGCCTCGGCCTGACGCTGCCCGACCTCGACGTCATCGAACTCAACGAGGCGTTCGCGGCCCAGACGCTCGCCGTCACCCGCACCTGGGGTCTCGAACCGGACGATCCGCGGCTGAACCCGAACGGCTCGGGCATCTCGCTGGGACATCCGGTCGGCGCGACCGGCGGCCGCATCCTCGCCACCCTGCTGCGCGAACTCGACCGCCGCGAGGGTCGCTACGGTCTCGAGACCATGTGCATCGGCGGCGGCCAGGGTCTGGCCGCGGTGTTCGAGCGCATCGCCTGAACCCAGCACCTCGCCGGAACAGTGACGGGAACCGTCATTCGGCCTTGGCCGGGTGACGGTTCCCGGCACCCGGTCAGGACTCCGGAGCGACCTTCACGACGAGCTTGCCGAAGTTCTTCCCCTCGAGCAGCCCGATGAACGCCTCCGGCGCGGCATCGAGCCCCTCGACGATGTCCTCCCGGTACCGCAACCTGCCGCTGCGGACCCACTCGGAGGCGTCGCGCAGGAAGTCGTCGTGCATCTCGCGGACGAACTCGGACTGGATGAATCCGCGGACGGTCAGGCTCTTGACCAGCACCGTCGAGAAGAACGCCGGCAACCGGTCCGGCCCCTCGGTCGGGAGGGTGTTGTACTGCGCCACCAGACCGCACACCGGCATCCGCGCATACAGGTTCAACAGCGGGATCACCGCCGCCTGGACCGGTCCGCCGACGTTCTCGAAGTAGACGTCGATGCCGTCCGGCACCGCCTCCCGCAGGCACTCGACGAAATCGGGGGCACGGTGGTCGACGGCCGCATCGAACCCGAGGTCGTCGAGCAGATGCCGGCACTTCTCGGGGCCGCCGGCGATCCCGACCGCGCGTGCGCCCTTGATCTTCGCGATCTGCCCGACCGCGGAGCCGACGGGACCACTCGCCGCCGCGACCACGACGGTCTCGCCCTCCTTCGGCTGCCCGATCTTCAACAGGCCGGAGTAGGCGGTGAAGCCGGGCATGCCGAGCACACCAAGTGCCGTCGACAGCGGCGCCGCCTCCGGATCGAGCTTCCGCACGGCCCGCCCGTCGACGACGGCGTGCGTCTGCCAGCCCGTTCCCGCCAGCACGTAATCACCCTCGGCGAGGTCCGGGTGACGCGACGTGACGACCTGCGCGACCGTCGCCCCCACCATCACGTCACCGAGTTCCACGGGCGGCGCATAGGACTTCGCGTCGCTCATCCGGCCCCGCATGTAGGGGTCCAGCGACAGGTACACCACCCGCACCAGGATCTGACCGTCCCCGGGTTCGGGAACGTCGACGGTCTCGGTGCGGAAGTTCTCCGGGGTGGGTGCGCCGACCGGACGGGAGGCAAGGACGATCCGGGTGCTCTGGACGTTCGTGGAGTCGCTCATGCCCCTCAGTCTGCCCGCCCGACGCGATACCTGTGCGCCGGTTCCCCTCACGCGGTGGACACGGCGGCGGTCGCGGCCGAATTGAGCGCACGCACGCGCCCCGCGACCGTTCGAGCCTCGCCCGTCCGCCGCAGTGCGACGGTGCGGCGGCCGCCGGGCGGCAGGTGGAACCACGAGTCGGCGGGTTCGAATCCGCGCAGTTCGAGCGCCACGTACTGGGCGGCACCGTCGGTCGCGACCTCCAGTAACCACTCACCGGACTCCGATTCGATTGCGGTGGCGGACAATCCGATTCCGCGTTCGTACGGGCGCACCGCTCCTCCGACCAGGTACACGTCCTCGGACAGCACGCTGCCGTCGGCCGCGACGAGCCGCGCCGTGACGGATTCGTAGGTCTGCGGTCCGAACCGATACGTGTGGGTGACGTCGGTGAAGCGGCCGAGCAGTTCATCGAACGACCACGTGGACGCGCTGTGCGGGCCGAGTTCCACCGGCAGCGTCTCCTCGTGCGCGACGACGCCGCTGCGCGCGTGCACCAGCAACTCCAGTCGCGCCTCGACCGCAACCCCGGTGTCGTTGAACGCGTCGAGGCGCAGACCGTCGAGCCCGTCGTCGCCGAGGAGCACCGCGACCGGCGCCCAGATGCGCCGCAGCACGAACCACGGGGCCTTCGGCGCACCGGAACGCTCGAGCACGCCCCAGCCGGCGCCCGGCTCGAGGTCGCGCGCCGCAAGGATCAGCGCGCCGTCGCATCGCGAATCGGGGCGACGCCAGAACGCCAGGGTCGCGGCGAACGCCTCGCACACGGCGGCCCGCCCGAGATCCAGGTACCGCTCCGGGTCCGACCATCGCACGCTCGCCGGATCCTGATCGAAGACCATGCGCACGTAGTGATCTCGCACGTCCTCGAAGTCCCAGGACGCACCGTGGTCGCGCGGCACGGCCGCCTTCCACCGCGGGTGGTGCCCTGCGACCGCGACCGTCCCGAAATCCGCCTCGATCGCCTCGTTGCCCGGCGGGATCGAGAACGCGAGGCATTCGGCAGCGAATCGCACACCCGCAGAACGCACGTCGGTCAGCGGACGCCGGTACCCGCCGACACCGAAGTAGTGCGCGATTCCCGACCCGACGTGGGTGGGCAGGGCCTGCGACCCGGGCGGGGCCGACGGCGACGACGGCACCCACACCGCCCCCGGCGCCTCCGCCGCGACGACCGCGGGCAGCCACTCGTCGAGCGCGGCCATGGGCGGACGCCCGAGACCGAGCATCGTGGGTTGTTGTTCGGTCTCGCTGCCCCCGCACACGACGGCGAGCGCGGGGTTGCCGGCCACGGCCCGCAGCACACCCCGCACCTCGTCGACGAGAAGTGCTCGGAACTCGTCGGTTTCGGGCGGGTCGGTCGTCGCGAGCATCACGTCCTGCCACACCAGGATTCCCGATTCGGCGCACGCCGACCAGAAGGCGTCGTCCTCGTAGACCATCGTGCCCGGAATGCGGATCAGGTTGACACCGGCGTCGACGCACCGCTCGAGGACGCGCCGGGTTTCCTCCGGCGAGGACAGGCCGACAGGGTCTGCGGGCGTCCACACGAGACCGCGACAGAATACGTCGATGCCGTTGATGCTCAACCGGAATCCGCCGTCGGATCGGTCCACGTCGAGGTCGCGGAAACCGACCACACCGACGTCCACGCGGCGCCCCGGCACGTCCAGCGAGACCGGATACAGCACCGGCTCACCGTGGGTGTGCGGCCACCACCGGCGCGCGTCGGGCACCTCGACGCGGGCCCGGACCCGGCTGCCGCTCTCGACCGTCGCCGAGGCCACGGCGGTGCCGACCCGCATCGTCACCGAATCACCCACCACGACACGGGACAACGTCACGTCCAGTTCCACGACACCGCAGTCGCCATCGACCGTCGTGCGGATCCGGCGGTCGACGAGGCGCGGCGCACTCGCATCCTCCAGCGCGACGCGACGCCACGGCCCGACGGGAGCCGGCACTCCCGAGAACACCGGAGCGTGACCGAGCATCGTGGTCCGGATCCACCGCAACCCCTGCGCCCGGATCATCGACGACCGCCACCGTCCACGCGGGCGCCTCTTCGCGAGTGCCGCATCGAGGGACGCGAAACTCAGTGCCACGAAGACATTCTCGGGGAGGCAATCGAGTTCGACCACCAGCGGAACGAACATCGACTCCGACACGGCGACCCGCTCGCCTCCGACCCACACCTCGGCCAGGGTAGCGAGACCGTCCAGCTCCAGTCGCCACGGCCCGGTGCCGGATCGCTGTACCTGCGTGACGAACCACCAGTCGGAGGCGTCCGTGCGCGCCTCGCGGGCGGCCGTCGCACCGTGCGCGGTGCGGATCGCTCCGGCCGCGGTACCGGGCACCTCGGCCACCAGCCGGGGGCCGACCTCGTCCGGCAACCGATCCGGAGAGAGCACCGCCCCCGGAGGCGTTGCGACACAATGCCAGACGGCTCCGTCGAACAGATCCATCAGGCCGGCCCGGACACCCGGCTCGGAACGGCCTGTCCGGCGGCCGCCGCGACGACGGTCATCGCACGCTGCCACGCGTCGGCCATCGCGTCGAGTTGTTCGGTGGGGTCGACGGCACGTCCCCGCGCCGCGCGGGCCATCCGGAACTGCACGGCCTTGGCGCCGTCGGCGACCGTACGGAAATCGTCGATCGCACGGCCCGCGTCCGGATATCCGGCGTTCTGCATGTAGGCGCACACGTCGGCGGCGAGTTCGGCGGTCGCACCGCACTGGCGCAGCACCCCGAACGACCACCGGTGGAATCCGTCCACGCCTGCGGCGCCGAGCCATTCGACATCCGCGACGACACGGGCTGCGAGGTCACGCACCGGGTTCCCCCGAGGCCGGGCACGCAGGTGCCGGCGCAGTGCCGTGTCGAATGCGTCGACGTTCAGCGTCGCACCCGGACGGAACCGGATCTGCTCGACATACGGCGGCCACGCCGGCGGGCCCGGCTCGTCGAGGCCGAAGACACCGCGGAAGTCGGCGCCGGTGAGGCGATGACAGCCGCTGTTGTGGAAGTACTGGAGTTCATCGCGGTCGCGGTCGACGAGGACCGGCACGATCGTCGTCTTACCGTGCGCTTCACGGTATCCGGTGCCGGCGGCGTCGGGCAGCCAGAACGAGTCGACCTCGACGGTGGAGAGCATTCCCGCGGCCGCGTTGTCCTCGATATGCTCGATCGGTCGCCGCCACACGTTCATCTCGTCGACCTCGATGCCGTACAACGCGAAGAGATCCTCGGGCTTGAACTTGAGGAATGTCCACTGCGCACCGTCGAATCGGGCGCCGAACGCGCACACCGCCACCGGCACCGGGTCGAGACCCAGCGAGTGCAGGATCTCGATCCACAGGTCGGCGTAGCAGTTCGTCTCGGTCCAGATGCGGTTGCCCCCGTGGATCGGGTGCGGGACGTAGTCGTCGGCAGAGACCCCGAGGAGCCGGACCGTCACGGGAACATCCTGTCCTTCACCGCGACCGGCCAGCGGTCCGGGTCGAATCCGTGGGTGCGCAGCAGCGCGAGCGCGATACGTTCCATCCCGAATCCCACACACGCACTGTGCGCGACGTCCCCGTCGGCCGTGGTGATACCGAAGGTGTCGCCGAAGTGGTCCTGGTGGCAGTTGCAGGACACGACGGCCGTACCGTCCCCGAGGTCGCCGTAGAGGCGCACCGTCAGTTCGGTCTTGAGGTTCTCGTGCCGCTGGTTCGCGGCGAGCATCCGCCCGGCACGCCCGAAGAACGGGTCGTTCGCGACCTCCGCCGTCGCGTCGAGATCCAGATCCGTGAGCACCTCGAGTCCCCGTTCGATCCACGAATCACGGTGCCGGGCAGCATCGTCCGCGTTGCCGATACGCACGAACTCGTGCATCCGGAAGGCCTGCATGCGCGCCGGGTCGACGGCCGGTTCGTGGCGGAAGCAGTAGCCGTACACGTCGAGGAGTTCGCCACCGTCCCGCAGGGTTCCGCTGTACCGCGCATAGGCGGGGTGGCAGGCGGCGGAGACGAGGACGGTCTCGGCCGGTTCGAGCCACGGATCCCACGCCTCGCCGTGCGACCGCGCCGCGAGCAGTTCGGCATGATCGGCGTTGCTCCCGGCGAAGGTGTTGATCGCCCCGGTCAGGTGCGGGAACGACGCGATGTAGTCGGTGCGCTCGAAGCTGGTG
>NZ_JADZGH010000099.1:70714-95040 GCF_015865005.1 Rhodococcus sp. CX | reverse complement strand
GGTCGTCGTCGCGGCCCGGCCGGGTCCCGCCGCGACGACGACCCGGTCGATGCCGTCGACGAGGTCCTCGAAAACGCCGGAGCGCCCGTACAACCCGGGAACTCCGGTTTCGACGAGCAGGCCGGCGGCGATCAGTTGCTGCTGGAATTCCCGGCGCGCCCGATCCAGCTCGGTTTCGTCCTCGATCGATGTGGTGCTCATATCGTTCCTCGGTAGGCGAGTGACATCTGGGCCGAATTGGCCATGATGCGATCGTTGTTCACCATCACCGCGGCGCCGAGCGCGTCGCGCATGTGACGTCCCAGGGAGTAGGGGCCGTCCTCACGGTATCCGGCGATACCGCAGATGAGCAGGGCCTTGGTGACGAGTTCGACGACGAGCGTCGACGCGGTCACCTTCAGGTTGTTCATGGCCAGCGAGAATCCGAGGCCGCTCGGGTTCTCGTGCTCGACGATCGTCGCGTCGAACCGGGCCGCGGACGCGAAGACGAGATCGGAGAACTGCTGGAGCACGCCGGCGGCCTCGGCCAGACGCAGGGCGCCGGGCGGCGTCACGCCGGGTTGCTTACGCCCCGCGGCCCGAACGAAGCTGCGGGCCTTGTCGATTGCGGCGTCGGCGATACCCAGCCACGCCGCGGACCACACGCAGTGGGACACTGGCAGCATCGTCCGGGACGAGATGTCGGCGTAGGACGCGGGGACGATCATGTCGGCGCTGCTGCGGGCCTCCAGCACGAAGCCGGGGCTGCACGTGCCGCGCATTCCGAGGGTGTTCCAGTCCCCGGTGCGCTCGAGGGTCACGTCGTCGCGCCTGCACACCACGAGCACCTGATCACTCGCGGGGTTGTCCTCGGTCCGCCGTGCGGTCACGAGGACGGCGTCGGCGTACTCCCCGTAGGAGACGACGGGGGTGTTCTTGCGCAGGGTCACGGTGTCGCCGTCGACCCGGGCCGCACAGACGCTCCTGCGGACGTCGCCACCGGTTCCGAGTTCGGTGGTCGCCGACGCGAGGAGAAGCTCGCGGGAGGCCACGTCGCGGACGAAGTCGACCATTGCGGCGCTGTCGGCGTGGTGGACGAGCGAGACGATCTGGGTCTGGTGCATCGCGAAAACCATGGCGGTGGACGCGCAGTAGCGGCCCAGTATCCGGGTGATCTCGCACAGTTCGCCGAGGGAGGCGCCGGCGCCGCCGTGTTCCGGCGGCACACCGCACGACAGCAGCTTGTGGGCGCGGAGTGCCGCGACGGCTTCGTGGGGGAACCTGGCGTCGCGATCCACCTCGTCGGCCCACTGTGCCGCGATGTCACGACCGACGCTCTCGGCACGCTCACGAAGGGGCGGCGGCCCATCGGTTTCGGCGTTGCGCTCGTCGAGGAGGCTCATCACACACCCAGTTCGGTGAGGGCCGCGTGGATGGCATCGACGCTCGCGAACGTGCTCTTGCGCAGCAATTCGTCGGGGAATTCGACGTCGAACGCGTCCTCGAGCGCGAGCATCACGTTGACGCTCGCATGCGAGGTGAGACCCAGTTCGTACAGATCCGCGGACCGTTCGACGGCGGTCGAATCGACCGACAGCCGCCCGTGCTCGCCGAGAATCTTGCGGATGGCCTGCTCAGTCATGCTGGGTCACTTCCTGTTCTACGTTCCTGCGACGACCGCCGTCACGGTCGCGAGGGCATACCTGGGTTCGTGCGAGATCGAGACCTGGATATCGGTCACCTGTTGATCTCGGGCGAGTGCCGCAGCGTTACCGCTGAGTTCGACGGTGCACCCGCCCCATTCGGCTCGCCGGATCTCGATGGAACGCCACGGCACCGCGGTGTCACCCGGGCGCAGCACTTTCAGCACCGCTTCCTTGGCCGCGAACCGCGCGGCGAGGCGTTGGGACCGGTGTGCGCCCGTGCACGTCTCGAGTTCGTGAGGTGTGAAAGTGCGGGTCAGGTAACGATCTCCGAAAATTTCGATGCTGTCCGCGACGTCCTGCACGGTCACCAGATCGCACCCGATCCGTGGGGTCCACGTGGGACGGCGGTCGTCGAGGGTCACGGGACCTCCTGCGGGTCTTCCGGGCTCGATGCGGCACCGGCGTCTCGTGTGCCGTACGGGGCACCACCGGAACGCACCGAGTGTGCCGAACACTGTAACCGCAGGTCGCAGGGCGCCGCGTAGTCCGATCGGACTGTCCGCCAACGAATTCTGGATTTTCACCCCATGTTTCACCCACCCACGGATCTGCGCGGCGCCGTGTCGCCGTCCCCCACAACGAGCTGCGCCCCGGACGGTAATCGTCCGGGGCGCAGCTGGTCGGTATCGGGTCAGACGGTCGGTCTCGGTCAGGCGTTCGGTCTCGGTCAGGCGGTCGGTCTCGGTCAGGCGATGGCCGGGGCGGGTTCGCGTTCGTCGTCCGGTGCATCCGTGACCACCGGTTCCTCCACCTCCGCGGCCGCTTGGTTCACGGCCGGAACCGGCTCGGCGGTCTGCGCGTAGTAGAAGTGCGGACGCCGGCGGCCGAGGAACGAACCGCACCACGACATCACCGCGATGTAGCGGTTGCGGAAGCCCACCAGGTAGACGAGGTGGACCGCGAGCCACAGAACCCACGCGATGAAGCCGGTGAGCTCGATCTTGCCGACGCGGGTGATCGCGCGGAAGCGGTTGATGATCGCCATGCTGCCCTTGTCCCGGTACCGGAACGGGGTGCCGGCAGGGATCTTGCCGAGGATCATCTTCGCGACGTGGCGGCCACCCTGCATCGCGAACGGCGACTGCGCGGGCAGATTGTCGAGCGTGACCATGTCGCCGATCGCGTAGATGTTGTCCGCGCGGCCGACGGTGAAGTCGTTGTCGACGAGCAGCCGGCCACCGCGGACGGTGTCGCAGCCGGTGCGCTCGGCGAGCACGCCGGCGAAGTCGTTGGCCTGGATACCGGCCGACCAGATGATCGTCTCGGCGGTGAGCCGGCGCGTTTCCTCGGTCGACGGCGTCGTCAGGGTCGCGCCGTGCTCGTCGATGTCGGTGACCATCGTGTTGAGCACGACATCGACACCGGCCTTCTCGAGCGACTCCTTCGAGTACTCGCTGAGCTTGCCACCGAACGGCGGGAGCACCTTGTCCGCGCCCTCGACGAGGGTGACGGTGACGTCGTCGGCATTGATGTTGCCGATCGACTCCGCGAAGTAGCGCTGCGCGAGCTCCTTGATCTGGCCGGCCAGCTCGACGCCGGTCGGGCCTGCGCCGACGACGATGAAGCTGAGCAGGTTCTTGCGGAGCTCGGGGTCGGTGGTGATGTGCGCTTCCTCGAAGCACCGGATGATCTGGCGGCGCAGCTTCTCGGCGTCGTCGACCGTCTTGAGAGCGTACGTCAGATCGGCGAACTCGTCGCGGCCGAAGTAGGCCTGACGGGCGCCGGTCGCGGCGACGAGGTGCTTGTAGCCGAGGGTGTGGCGCTTGCCGGCGGCCTCGTAGACGACGGTGTTCGCATCGGGGTCGACGTCGACGACACGACCGAGCCGAACGTCGGCGTTGGGATACTTGGCGAGGATCGCGCGGACCGAGGGGGCGATCTCACCGGGCGAGATGACGCCCGTGGCGACCTGGTACAGCAGCGGCTGGAAGAGGTGCTCGGTGGTTTCGGAGATCAGCACGAACGGGGTGCCCGCCTTGCCGAGCTTCTTCGCGGCCGCGAGGGCACCGAAGCCCGAGCCCACGATGACGACATCCGTCCGATCGAAATCTGCATCGCCCATAACCTGCCAAGACCTCCACATTGAAGTCGACTCAAATCGATGTATGAGTCCCACCGTATGTATCTCGCGGGGTCCGGTCCACTAACCTGGGAGATTCGAAATACTGTTATCTGGTTTGCTCATAAATAGGAGGCCGATGGATTTCCGGCAACTGCGGTACTTCGTGGCCGTCGGAGAGGAGTCGAGCTTCTCGCGGGCCGCTCAGCGCTGCTTCATCTCGCAGTCGGCGATCAGCCACCAGATCGCGAAGCTCGAGCACGAACTGGGAACGAGCCTGTTCGAGCGGTCCACCCGCGTCGTGCGGCTCACCGACGCGGGCCGCCGGCTCATGCCGATCGCCGCCGAAGTCCTCGCCCTCGAGGCGCGCGCCCTCGAGGTGGGCAGGCCGCCCCGCGACCGCATCCGGATCAGCGCGAACATGAGCTTCGCCGCGCAGAGCCTCGACGCGATCTCCCGGGTCCGCGAGCAGCACCCCAACCTCGACATCGAGTTCGTCATCCGGGACTTCACGGACCGCGTGGACGCGGTGGCGGCCGGCGACGCCGACCTCGCCCTCATTCGCGGCGACATCGACCGGCCGGAACTCGAGGCGATCGAACTGGGCGTCGAGGACCTCGTCATCGTCACCTCCAGCCAGCATCCGCTGTCCGCGTTCTCGACGGTCGATCTCCGCGACCTCGCGCACTATCCGCTGCTGCTGCCCCCGCGGCACAGCCAGATCCTCATCCACCGGGTCGTCGAGAACGCGTTCCTCGAGGTCGGGCGCCGCGTCCAGCTCGGTCCCGCCATCGCGAGCGACCACACCGCGACGCTCGAGGTCCTCACCAATCCGCGGGCGTGGACGGTGCTGTACGCGGGCACCGTCGATGCGACGCCCCGCACCGGACTGCGGATCATGAGCGAAGCCCGGCAGCGGTTGCGCGTGCCCGTGTGCGCGGTCGTGCGCGCCGGCGCGACCCGCAGCCGCGAGTTCGACCACCTCATGCAGGCCCTGGCCGGGTCGATCGTGCCCTCGGATTAGGGGCGCGTGTCGACCCGTTCGACGACGTCGAGCGGGTGGGCGATCTCGTCGGCCGGCATGCGCCCCACGGTCAACGCGACCAGCGCGAGGACCAGTGGAACCGTGCCCACGACGACGAAGATCACCGGAACCGGCACCACCGTCGCGAGCGGTCCGGCCAGCGCGACCGACACCGGCATCAGCGCGAGCGACACGAAGAAGTCGAGGCTCGACACGCGGCCGAGCAACTCCCCCGGCACGCGGCGCTGCAGCAACGTGCCCCAGATGACCATGCCGGCGCCGTCGGTGAGCCCGACGACGAACAGCGCGGTCGCCATCACCCAGAACGACGAGGTGTATCCGAGCACCGCGAACGGTACCGACCCGAGACCCCAGCACAACACCATCGCGGTCAGGTACCTGCGCGGCAGGCGTCCCGCCGACACCGCGAGCGAGCCGATCGCTCCCCCTGCCCCGAACGCGGTCAGGAGCAGACCGAAGGCCCGTTCCCCGTTGGCGAAGTTGTCGCGGACCAGGAACGGCAACAAGACTTCGATCGGTCCCATGACCACGAGCACCATCAGGCACGCGAACAGCAATGTCCACAGAAGCCACGGGGTCCTCACGGTGAACGCGAAGCCTTCCCGAAGATCGGCGAACACGTTCGAGTGGCCCGTGGGTGCCGACGTCGACGACCCTGACATGGACGCCGGAAGGGGCCGCACGAACAGCAGCAGGACCATCGACGCGGCAAGACCGACGGCCACGACGACTGCGCCCGTGGCCGGCACGAACGCACCGACCACCATGCCTGCCACGGCCGGACCCAGCGCCTGCTGCAGCGTCGGCCGCAACGCGCCTTCGAGCCCGTTCGCGGCGAGCAACTCCTCCGCGGGCAGCACGCTGGGCAGATAGGCGCTGTACGCCGGGAAGAAGAAGGCGACGCCGGCGCCGAGCACGGCGGACGCGATTGCCATGTGCCACAGGGCGAGCGCGCCGGCCGTTCCGAGCACGGCGACCGCCGCGACTGCGACCAGGCTCGCGCCCTGGACCGTCACCAGGATCGCGCGTTTGGACAGACGGTCCGCCGCGACACCACCGACGAGCGCGAACGCGATCAGGCCACCGCTGAAGCAGGCCGCGACCGCGGACAGCGCGGTCGGTGAATCCGCAAGCGCCAGAACCTGGAAGACCATCACCACGGTCCACATGCCACTGGCGAACAACGACAACGCGACCGCCGCGATCAACAGCCGGTAGTCGCGGCGGCGCAGCGGGGCGAACGCACGCAGGCGCCGTGCGTCCACGGTCGTCGATTCGAGGGAAGTCACGAATACCAGGCTCCCACCGAGGTCGGGTCCCGAGCCACGCATTTTTCGCCCGGCCCCTCCTCCCGCCGGCCCGGTCACCGGTACGGGGCACACTCCGCGGCGTCTCGTGCAAGGATGCGGTTCGTCACGCACGTCGAGTCCACGGCAGGGAGACGCCATGCAGCACTCCGAGTCCTCGTTCACCGGCGGGTCCGCAACGCGGATCGTCTACGACATCTGGTCGCCCGACGGCGATCCCCGCGGCGTCCTGGTGTTGTGCCACGGCCTCGGCGAGCATGCCCGGCGGTACGACCATGTCGCCGAGCGGCTCACCGAGATCGGCCTCGTCGTCTATGCCCCGGACCATCGCGGTCACGGACGGTCCGGGGGCAAGCGCCTGCACCTGCGGAAGATGACCGAATACACCGACGACATCGCCCGGCTGTTCGCCATCGCCGACGAGGCGCATCCCGGCCTGCCCCGGTTCCTGCTCGGGCACTCGATGGGCGGTGCGATCGCCCTGAGCTATGCGCTCGACCATCCGGGGGAACTGACGGCGCTGGCGCTGTCCGGTCCCGCGGTCGTCGTCACCGCCGGCACTCCCGGGGTGGTCGTCGAGGCCGGCAAACTGATCGGCCGGTTCCTGCCGGACCTGCCGGTGCAGAAACTCGACAGCAAGCACGTCTCCCGCGACCCGGCGGTCGTCGCCGCGTACGAGGCCGATCCGCTCGTGCACCACGGCCTGGTGCCCGCGGGCGTCGTCCGTGCCCTCGTACTCAGCGAGCAGTCCTATCCGAAGCGCCTGCCGTCGCTGACGGTGCCGGTGCTGCTGCAGCACGGCACCGAGGACAAGCTCACCGATCCGTCGGGCAGCCGGTTGGTCGCGGACCTGGCCGGCTCGGACGACGTCACGCTGAAGATGTACGACGGTCTGTACCACGAGGTCTTCAACGAATACGAGAAGGAGAAGGTCCTCGACGACCTCATCGAGTGGCTGAAACCGCGCCTGGCGGCGTAGCCGCCGGTGTCCCTTTGTGGCGGTGGGAGCCGCCGGTGTCCCTTTGTGGCGGTGGGAGCCGCCGGAAGGGCACACGGGCGGCGAAGCCGCACCTACGCGGTGCGGCTGCTTCCCTCGGTGGCGACGGACCGGCGCGCGAAGTCGATGCTGAGGTCGAGCAGCGCGCGGGCCTCCGGCAACGTCTGACCGATCACCGGGAACGCGTGGACCTGACCGGCCCAGATGTGGGTTTCGATCGGACGCCCCGTCCGTTCGATCGCTTCGGTGACGATCTCGACGTCGGGCCGGGTGATCTCGTATTCGGCGACGGAGAAGAACACCGGCGGGAACAGCGTGGGGTCGGCGTCGACCGGTGCCTGGGCGCCCTCGATGTGGTCCGGACCGTCGAGCCACTTGTCGCGCAGCTTCTCGAGCTGTCGCATCGGCAGGTACGCGTCGCGCTTCATGTAGTCGGGGTCGTGGGATTCGAGGTTCAGGTTGAGCAGCGGTGAGAATCCGATGACGGCGGCCGGTCGTGTCATGCCGCGCAGCGCCGCGATCTCCGCGACCTTCATCGCGAGGTAACCGCCGGCGGAGTCACCAGCGACGATGACGCGGTTCGGGTCCTCGGCGACCGAAAGAACCGCGGTGTACGCGGCCATCGCATCCATCACGGACGTGCCGATCGATCCGTCCGGCAGCTGCCGGTAGGCGGCGGAGTAGACGGGCACGCCCGACTTGGCGGCGAGCAGCGAACACACCGTGCGGTGCGTCGCGAGTCCGCAGAACACGAATGCACCGCCGTGGAAGTACAGGATCGTCGCGCCGGCGAGGGAGTCGGTGGCGGGACGCGGCGGCTCGATCCGTTCGCTGGGCACTCCGCCGAGCGTCACCGGGTCGATGTCGACGCCGCGCGGCCGGGGCAGCAGCTTGTCGACCTGCCGGTCCAGCCTGCTCAATACGGAGATACCGCGGTCGGTGGCGGGCCACCAGGTCATGATCGGCTTGATGAAGATCCGGGCGAACCAGAAGATCAGCCAGGCCTTCACGCTGATCGACCAGTGCCAGACCGTCGCTCCGTGGGTGCGCATGTACGCCACGATAAGTCGGGCACGACGGCTCCGGCGACGTACTGTCGCTCACAGATCCACCCCCGGCGTCGCCCGGATCATCAGGTGTGCAGGCGGATCGGATCCGGCGACAGCAACGGAATCAGCAGTTCGTCGTCGGTGAGCGCACCGTGCTGGCCGGGCATCCGCGCCATGACGAGTTCCCCGTCGGTGCGGATCACCGACGATTCGCCGCGGCCGATCGCGACGATGTCGCCGACACGGCTCGCCGCGTCCGGGGACGGTTCCGGCCCGAAGAGTCCGGCGGCGAGCACGTCGTCGCGGGTGCCGACCCACATCTCGTCGCCGAGTTCGTTGCGCCAGCGTTCGAGGACCGCGTCGGGGCGTTCGGTATGGACGTGGCGGCAGCGGGGTTCCCCGGCGATGTAGGTGACGTCCTCGGACAGGCCGTCGCAGTGGTCGTAGTCGAAGCGCCGGCCCCGGGTGGTGTCGACCATTCCGTGGTCGGCGGTGACGACGAGTCGCGTTCCGTCCGGTAACGCGTCGGCGAGTTGTTCGACGAACCTGTCGACGACGGTGAGTTGCGCGAGCCACGCCGAGGACTCCGGACCGTAGAGATGGCCGAGGGTGTCGACCTCACCGAGATAGCCGTAGACGAGGGTGCGCTCGCCGGAACCGACGGCGGTGACGATCCGGGCGAGCAGGTCACCGTAGGCGGAGACGCCGACGAACCTGCCGCCGCGCAGTACCGCGCGGGTCAGTCCGCTGCCTTCGAACGTGCGCGGGACGACGGTGGTGACGGCGATACCGCCCCGCTCGGCGCGTTCGAAGACGGTCGGGTGTGCCTGCACGAGTTCGGGGACGAGCTGGGTGCGCTGGTCGATCGCGGTGCCGGCGAGTGTCCAGCGCAACCAGTTGAACGGGCTGCGGATCTCGCGCAGGTACGCCTGGTATCCGGTGACGCCGTGCCGCCCCGAGGGCAGACCGGTTCCCAGCGACGCGAGGCTCACCGCGGTGGTCGTGGGGAATCCCGCGCGGATCGGCTCCCCCGTCATCCCGGTCAGGAACGGTGCGGCACTGCTGTTGCGTTGCAGCAGATTCCAGCCCATTCCGTCGACGAGGAGTACGACGGTGCGGGCGCACTCGGTCAGTTCGAGCCGATTGCGTTCCCCGGCCACGCCCGCGGATGTGAGCACCGACGGCAGCAGATCCGCAAGGGTCGGCTGTTCGTAGACGTCTCGGAGCGGCAGACTCATACCCCGAGTATGGACCGTCGGCGCGCGTTTACTCCTTGATGTCCGATCCGTGCCTGGTCAACGGCATGATTTCGATCTTCATGAAGGGAAACAGCGGAAGGTTCCACAGGATCTCGTGCAGTTCGTCCGCCGAGTCCACATCGAAGATGCTGATGTTGCTGTACTGGCCGACGATGCGCCAGATGTGCGGCCACTTGCCCTTGCGCTGCAGTTCCTGGCTGTACGCCTTCTCCTTCGCGATGGTGTCGGCGCGGACCTCGGGGTCGAGGTCGCGGGGGATGTCGACGTCCATGCGAACGTGGAACAGCGCCATGGTCGGTTCTCCTGATCCGGGCTTGTCTGATCTGGCTGTGGTCGGTCGGGTCAGTCGCGGGCGAGGTGCTTGACGACGTCCATGTCGAGTTCGACGCCGAGGCCGGGGCCCGGCGGGAGGTGCACCTGACCGTCGGAGTAGTCGAGCGGCGTCTGCAGCAGCTCGACGGCGAACAGCTGCGGACCGAACAGTTCGGAGCCGTAGTCGATGCCGGGTTCGGCGCACGCGAAGTGGACGGACGCGGCGGTGCCGATCGGGCCTTCGATGGAGGTGGCGCCGTGGCAACGGAGCCCGGCTGCCTTCGCGACCGCGACGACCTGCTTGCTACGTTGCAGCCCACCGCATTTCGTCGTCTTGAGTGCGATGACATCGGCGGCGCCGCGCTTGGCCACTTCGTATGCGTCGTGCGGGGTCTGCACGGATTCGTCGGCCATGACCGGTGCCGCGACCCTCCGGTTGATCTCGGCGAGAACATCGAGTTGCTCTGCGGGGGTGGGCTGTTCGATGAGCTCGACCCCACCGTCGACCAGTTCCGGCACGTGACGCAATGCGGTGAAGCGATCCCATCGGGCATTGACGTCGATGCTGAATCCGACCTTGCCGTCGAACGCCTCGACGACCTTGACGACGCGTTCGGTGTCGACCGCCGGATCGAGCGCACCCATCTTGAGCTTGAAGGAGAAGTTCAGGCGCTGCTCCATCTTGTGGGTGACCTCCTCGACGATCTCCTCGAGGGGAGCGGCGCCGAGAGCCCAGCGCACGTCGACGCCGGTGCGGAACGCGCCGCCGAGCAGCGTGTGCACCGGGACGCCGAGGCTGCGCGCCCACGCGTCGTGCAACGCGACGTCGACGGCGGCCTTCGCGAATCGCGCGTTGGCGACGATGCGTTCGAGATCGACCATGATGCCGGTGATGTCGTCGACGCCGCGGCCGGTGATGTACGGGCCGATGTAGCGGTCGACGATGGCCTTCATCGTCTCGACCGATTCGCCTCCCCACCACGGTCCGCCGGGCACGACGCCTTCGCCGTAGCCGGTGACGCCGCCGGCGGTGGTGACGGCGACGAGCAGGATCGGCTGCGCCTCGGCGGTCGTGGTCGCGAACTTGTGAGGGCGGATCAGCGGGACGTCGAGAATCGTGGTCTCGACGGAGACGATCTTCAGGTCCGTGTCGGACATCGAGGGAACTCGCATTCGGGTCGGTTGCCGGTGGACTCGCGCTCGTGCGTGGTTTCGGTAGCGGGTGCTACCGAAACCACGCACGAGGGGCGGGGGCCGGTCAGGCCTCGGGGTCGAGCGCGAAGTTGTAGGTCACCTCGGCGACACCGTCGGCATTCGGCTTCGGGTCCAGGATCAGCTCCGGCTTCGTCGCGGAGGCGACGTCGCTGTCGACCCAGTCGCCACCCTTGAAGTAGAGCTGGGTGGTGATCGAACGGTGTCCGGCACCCTTGACCATCAGGTGCAGGTGCGCCGGGCGCCACGGGTGGCCGCCGTAGGAGTTGATGAACCAACCGGTCGGTCCGTCGGCCGGGATCTGATACGGCGCGGGCTTGAGCGTGGTGATCTCGAAGAAGCCCTCGTCGTCGCAGACGATCGTGCCGCGCAGGTTCCACTCGGGGATGCCGGGAGCGAACTGGGAGTAGAAGCCGTCCTCGTCGGCGTGCCACAGTTCCACCGTGGCGCCGGGCAGACCCTTGCCCTCGAGATCGGTGACCTGACCCTTGAAGATCAGAGACGGTGCCGCGGCATCCTTCTCGCGCATCGGCATCGTGCACTTGGAAGGGAGCTTCGGCGAGTTCTCGACGTAGTACGGGCCTTCGATGCTGCCCTTGGTGCCCGCGTAGTTGTTGCGCTCGTAGTGCACGGCCTCGACCTCGTGCTCGAGGTACACGTCGAGCCACAGCGGCCATTCGCCGTACTCGCCGACGTCGATGAGCCACTGCTTGAGGACGCGGTACTCGTCGTACGTCACCTGGTGCTTGTGGACGATGTCGGCGAGGGCCTTCAGGACATCCTGGATGATCGCGCCGGCACGCTCGACCGAGGTGTCGGACGAGACGCGCTCGCCCTTGAACTTGTCGGTGGCGGCATTGCCCGAGCCGAAGGCGGTGGGGTTCTCCGTGGTGGTCATGGACACTCCTCGTGAGGTCGAACTGGTCTGACGCGACAGTCGCGAAAGTTGTTGGGGGGCTTTGCGGGGGGCTGGCCTGTGGCCCGAGGCGAAATACGCTCTGCGTACAACGGCGCGCACTGCGTACGTTGGATACTGTGCGCGCTGTCACATCGGGTTGTCAACTACATGTCCGGACATGTGAGGCAAATCCGCAGGTGAGAGAGCTGATGCCTAGCCGGAACGAGGGAGATGCCCTAGGCACTGACCGGGCTTCGCCGACGGCCCGACTTCCACCGACGCCGAACTCGCCAGTGCCACAGCGCTGTCCCTCCTGCTGCCCGCCGGATCCTGCCGACCCTGCGAAAACCGGTCCGTATCAACGACACCAGTGGCCGATGGTCGCCGACCTCCGAATCCGCCTCGCCCGGAGCGCTCGACGACTTCAGGAACGCAGCGTTTCGGACGGCGCGACGCCGTACTTGCGCCGGTAGGCGGCGGCGAACCGGCCCGTATGGGTGATACCCACTTGAGTGCGACGTCGGTGACGCAGACCTCGCCACGATCGGCCTCGGACAGCTCCGCATGGATGCGCTCGAGGCGCAGGTCGAGCAGGTATTCGCGGGGGCAGACCCCGACGTATTCGCGGAAGCCCTCCTGCAGCCGGCGAACGCTGACCCCGGCGACCTCGGCCATGTCGGCGCTGGTCCAGGCCAGTGACGGATCCTCGTGCAACCGGTCGAGGACCCGCTTGATGATGCGCGGACGCGCGATCGCACCAGGGTCGGTCTCCTGCATGACGGCGAGAACGAAAGCCGAGATGATCGCCCCGGACAACTGGTCGGCGACCAGCGGATTGTTCCAGGGTGAGGCGCCCGATTCGAGGTTTCCGACCATCGCCCCGAGCATCGACAACCAGTTCTTCCCGGCCTCGGTCGTCAGGTCCGCCTGAGGAGGCAGCTGCAGCCCCGGCCGTCCCAGTACCCGGGCCATCTCCCGGTGCAGGTAGTCCCGGTCGAGCTTGACCCCGACGATCTCGCAGTCCGCCGTCCATCGCGTGATCGCCGCCGCGGTGTCGGGACGGAAAACCGTAGCGTAACCGTGCGGGGAGACGACCTCCCGCCCCTCGCTCACCGACTCGATCTGCCCAGCTAGAGGGATGTTCACGGCGTATGCACCGGGGTGATCGGACTCGAGCGACACCTCGGCGCCCCAGCCGACGCGGGCGAGCCGTAACGGACCGAGATCGACCTTGCGCAACGTCACCTGCGGGGCGGTGACAGCATCGGACGGACGCAGCGAATGCGGGAAGTAGGCGTCGGACACCACTACTTCCGCTTCATCCCAATTGTCGGGAATCCCCACGTCATCGGTGTGCATCCACCCTCCTCGGATCACGTTTCGGGGCTTTGGTCCCAGTGTGACCGGCAACACTACCCTCCGCAAACAAGGGCGCCGGTCACTTCGCCGCGCAAGATGGATAATGGCCGCGCTCAGCGGATCGCGAACCCCCTTCCACCCGGAATATGGTCTGGATCACACCACGACGGATCGACCGGAAGGGCCTCCGAGATGGACCAGCGAGAGCTTCGAAACATCTTCGGGCAGTTTGCAAGTGGCGTCACCGTCATCACCTGCAACAACCACGAGGGCACCCCCCACGGGGCCACTGTCACCGCATTCACCGCGGTTTCGCTCGAACCGCGGCTGTGCCAGGTGACCCTGACGCGCACGTCGAAGGCGTGCCGCTTCCTGTCCGGTGCGCCGTTCGCGGTGAACATCCTCGCCGACGACCAGGTCGACACCGCCCTGCACTTCGCGGGACGTCCCCAGTCCCCGGAACCCGTGTGGGAGCAGGGCCCGACCGCCCCGGTCCTCGCCGGCACCGCAGCCACGCTGTCGTGCGTGCCGTGGCGCGAATACGACGGCGGCGACCACATCATCTACATCGGCGAGATCGTCGACGCCACCGCCCGCGCCGACGCACAACCACTTCTCTTCTACCGCAGCACATTCCACGATCTCGGCACACCCAGCGCGTCCGCCGCGTGGAACGGATCGCTCGACGACCCGCACAGCGGATGGTTCGACGCATCCACCCGCTTCACGCCCATGCGCGTCGCCGTCCCCACGGCGTGACCCCCGTTCTTCTTCATCACCTTCCCCGTCACCAGGAGAAATGACATGACCACGACCGAGCCCCGCCCCACCGAGACGGTCGACCGATCCAAGGTCAACGTCGCCGCCGACAGCGCGGCCAACCAGCAGCAGAACTTCGCGAGCCGCCCGATGACGGGGGACGAGTACATCGAGTCGATCAAGGACGGTCGCGAGATCTACCTGCACGGCGAGCGGGTGAAGAACTACACCGAGCACCCGGCCTTCCGCAATTCGATCCGCATGACGGCCCGCCTGTACGACGCGCTGCACACCGGCGAGCACGTCGACAAGCTCACCACGCCGACCGACACCGGCAACGGCGGCGTCACCATGCCGTTCTTCCGCACCCCCAAGTCCGCGGACGACCTGCGCGCCGACCGCGACGCCATCGCCACCTGGGCACGCCTGACCTACGGCTGGATGGGCCGCAGCCCCGACTACAAGGCCTCCTTCCTCGGCACCCTCGGCGCCAACGACGAGTTCTATTCGCCGTTCCAGGACAACGCGAAGCGCTGGTACCGGGAATCGCAGGAGAAGGTCCTGTACTGGAACCACGCGATCATCAACCCGCCGGTGGACCGGTCGCTGCCGCCGGACGAGGTCGGCGACGTGTTCATGAAGGTCGAGAAGGAGACCGACGCCGGCCTCATCGTCTCGGGCGCCAAGGTCGTCGCGACCGGTTCGGCGATCACGAACTACAACTTCATCGCCCACTACGGCCTGCCGATCAAGAAGAAGGAATTCGCGCTGATCTGCACGGTGCCGATGGACGCCCCCGGCATCAAGCTCATCTCCCGCGCGTCGTACTCGCAGAACGCCAACGTCGTCGGCTCGCCGTTCGACTACCCGCTGTCCTCGCGCATGGACGAGAACGACGCCATCTTCATCTTCGACAAGGTGCTCGTACCCTGGGAAAACGTCTTCATGTACGGGGACGTCGAGAAGATCAACAATTTCCTCGGCGGGTCCGGCTTCCTCCAGCGCTTCACCCTGCAGGGCTGCACCCGCCTGGCGGTCAAGCTCGACTTCATCGCCGGTCTGCTCATGAAAGCCCTCGACGCCACCGGCGCCGGCGGATTCCGCGGCGTACAGACCCGCGTCGGTGAGGTCATCGGC
The DNA here is from genome assembly GCF_015865005.1 of Rhodococcus sp. CX. Classification (NCBI taxonomy): domain Bacteria; kingdom Bacillati; phylum Actinomycetota; class Actinomycetes; order Mycobacteriales; family Nocardiaceae; genus Rhodococcus; species Rhodococcus sp. CX. The sequence goes on along the minus strand of NZ_JADZGH010000099.1, from coordinate 79,962 downwards.
TGGCGAAACCTGTTCTGGTCGCTGAGCGATGCGATGGTCAACAACCCCGAGCCGTGGATCGGTGACACCGTCACTCCGAAGCTCGAATACGGCCTGACCTACCGGATGTTCGCGATGCAGGGCTACCCGCGGATCAAGGAGATCATCGAGCAGGACGTCGCGTCCGGCCTGATCTACCTGCCGTCCTCGGCCGCCGACTTCCAGAACCCGGACGTCCGGCCCTACCTGGACAAGTACGTCCGCGGCTCGGACGGCATCACGGCCGTCGACCGGGTCAAGGTCATGAAGGCACTGTGGGATTCGATCGGATCCGAGTTCGGTGGCCGCCACGAACTGTACGAGCGGAACTACGCCGGCAACCACGAGAACGTCAAGGCCGAGCTGCTGTTCGCCGCCGAGGGACGCGGCGACGTCGCCTCGATGAAGGGCTTCGCCGAGCAGTTCATGAGCGAGTACGACCTCGACGGCTGGACGGTTCCGGATCTCATCGGAAACGCCGACGTCAGCGCCTTCTACAAGAAGTAACCCAGACTGCCGCGCGCGGGCAGCAGTGCCCCACCTGCCCGCGCGCGGTCCCGAACCACGCCCCCAGCGAAGGAGCGCCCGATGTTCCTGGCACAGCCGGATTCCCGACCCCCCTGCATCCCGGAATTCGATGTCGCCGTCGTCGGGCGCTCCTTCGCGTCACTTCGCGCAGCCGTCCGGCTGCGGAACGAACTCCACCTCTCGGTCCTCGAAATCGACACCGCCACATCGGCTTCGTACGACGAGATCGACAACCGGTGGGACCTCCGGTGCGATCGCGAGGTCGTCGCCCGCGCCAAGTTCGTCGTCGACGGCGACGGACACGTACCACTGAAGGGTCGCGACGACAACACATTCGACGCGTCCGACCTCACCGCGCACGGATTCCCCAACCTGTTCCGTCCGGTCCACACGACCCGAACCGACAGCGTCGGATACACGGTCCGGTGCATCGGTCACATGCGGTCCCACGGCCACGACTACGTCGAGCGACGTCTGCACACTCCGATCGCCGACGACGACTATCCCGAACTGTCCTTCGACCGTCCCGTCCCGCCGATGTGGGTCGGATAGCACCGCACTCGCCTACCCGAAAGGCAGCCGCACACGTCCTGGACGTGTGCGGCTGTCTTCTGCGTGCGCGAGCTGGTCAGAGGCTCGAGCGCGTCCCCTCACCGGGGAGCGCGTTCGCGATGCCCTTACCGTCGAGCACATCGTTGACCGCTTCGACGACGTAGTCCATGCCGTCCTTCGCGCCCGGCAGCACGTTCACGAACTGGAAGAACCCGTGCATCTGGCCTTCGAAGATCTTCTCGCGCACAGGAACACCCGCCTCGGCGAGCTTACGGACGTACGCTCGCCCTTCGTCGTGCAGCACATCGTGTTCGGAGATGAGGACCACCGCCGGCGCCACGCCGGCGAGGGATTCCGCCTTCAGCGGGGCGGCCTCCCAGCGCGCACGGTCGGCGGTCTCGGGAACATAGAGGTCCCAGAACCATTTCATCGACGCGGCGGTGAGCATCAACTCGTTGGCGGGATCGAGGTAGCTCACATTGTCGAAGTTGTCGTCTGTGACCGGGTAGACCAGCACCTGCAAGTCGATCTCCGGACCGGCCTCACGTACGGTTCGCTGCGCGACCACGGCGGAGAGGTTACCGCCGGCACTGTCACCGGCGACGATGAGCGGGCCGTCCGATGCCGCGAACCTGCCGCGGTTCTCGGCCGCCCACTTCAGCACCGCCCACGAATCGTCTGCGGCAGCCGGGAACTTGTGCTCGGGGGCGAGGCGGTAGTCGACGATCGCGACGGCGCAGTCGGTGCGCTCGGCGAGCTGACGGCCGAGGGTGTCGTACCCGTCGATGCTGCCGACCACCCAGCCGCCGCCGTGCAGATACACGATGAAGCCGCGCGCGTCACCAGAAGGCACGAGCACCCGCACCGGGACCTCGTGGCCGTCTGCCGACGGCACGGTGACGTTCTCGACTCGCGCCATCTCCGGTCCCTCGCCGACGAGCTCGATGAAGCCGTCGCTCATCTCGCGCGCCTCTTGGGGCGTCATCTCGTGCAGTGCGGGTCCTCCGGCCTTCGCCATCTCGGCGAGGAAGGCGGACGTTGCGGAATCCAGGGCCATGAGTACTCCTTCGACGGGGGCTGCGGCACATCACGAACGATTGGAGGAGGGCTCCGGAGCGGTCCACCCTCGACAGTGATGCAGATCACCCTAACGATAACTATCATTAGTTGCAATAGATCGATCCAGGTCTGCCATCGGCCGATATTTATGAATATGATTGTTCTAGTTTTGAGGGGGGTCACGTGGACCTCCCCGCACGACACGGAAGGCACCGATATGACCGCTGGAAATCAGGACACCACTCTGCAGAGCCCGATCGACACCATCGTGTCCGACCGCGCCTTCCTGGAGTGCCCCCGCTGGCACGAGGGTCGCGTATGGGTCTCGGATCTGTACCGCCACGAGGTGATCTCGATCGGTGACGACGGCGACGTGGTCGTCGAAGCAACACTAACCGGCGACGAACCGTCCGGTCTCGGATGGCTTCCCGACGGCCGACTCCTCATCACCGCAATGGAATCCGGATGCATCATGCGCCGCGAGGACGACAGCGAGATCGTCGTGCACGCGGACCTGTCGTCCGTGGCCACGGGCAAGCTCAACGACATGGTTGTTGCCGCCGACGGCACCGCCTATGTCGGAAGTTTCGGGTTCGAATTCAAACGCGACACCCCGATCCGGCCGGCCAATCTCGTCCGGGTCGCTCCCGACGGCACGTTCTCCGTCGAAGCCGAGGATCTGCTCTTCCCGAACGGCATGGTGATCACGCCCGGCGGCACTCTCGTCGTCGCGGAATCGATGGGGAACCGTCTGACGGCGTTCGACATCGAATCCGATGGCTCCCTGTCGAATCAGCGCACGTGGGCCAGCTTCGGTCCGGAACTGCCCCGCGACTCGGTCAAGGCCGCGATGAGCGCTGCCGCAGTTGCACCCGACGGCATCGGTCTCGACAGCAGCGGTGCCGTCTGGGTGGCCGACGCACTCAACCGGCGCGTCGTTCGAGTCGTCGAAGGCGGCCGGATCACCGAGGAGGTCCGGTTTCCCACCGGAGTCTTCGCGTGCATGCTCGGCGGGCACGAGGGCAACACGCTCTACGCCTGCGCCGCGCCCAATTCGTCGGAAGCGGCCCGACGTCACACCCGGGATGCGAGCCTGCTCGCGACCCGTGTGAACGCCACCCATGGCGGACGTCCCTGACACCGCACATACCCGGATACCGAAAAGGGAGGTTGTCCCACTGCGATCGACTCGCAGAGGACAACCTCCCTGTTCGTCCGAGGGTCAGTACGGCTGGTACTCGACCTCCCCTGCCGGCAGATCGATCATCCGATCGACGGAGATGCCCTTCCGCTCGATGAGCAAGTTTCCGCCACGATCGACGTAGACATCCGAATACCGCCCGTAGAGACGCTGATTCGAGCCCGGAGCACACACCGTCGCCTCGAAGTACGCTTCGACGTTCACACGTCCGCCCTCTCCGGGTGTGACGCGGACGTTCGAGATCAGGTGACGCGAGAACTCTGCCGGGGATTCGACGAAAGCGCGGTACACCCCGATGAACTCGTCGGGGCCGCTGTCCGGCTTCCCGTTCTGCTCGATGGTGACGTCGTCGGTGATCAGGCCCCGGAGAGCGTCGAGATCGCCGGTGTCCACCGCGGCAGCGTAGTTATACAGCAATCTCTCCGCTCGGTAGCCGAGCTCAGCAGAAATCGATTCCACCGCAAATCCTTTCCTCGAAGGTTGTCCGGTTTCCGGCTCAGAACTCCTGGATCAGCTTGGTTTCGAAGAAGGCGTCGAATCCCTCGACTCCACCTTCCCGGCCGAGACCGGACTGCTTGTATCCGCCGAACGGCTGCACCACACACATCGCGTAGCCGTTGACCGAGATCTGGCCCGTCCGAACGCGCCGCGCAATGTCCTGGGCCAGGGATCGGTCCTTCGCGTACACCGCTCCGGACAATCCGTAATCGGAATCGTTGGCGATCGCGATCGCCTCATCGATCGAGTCGAACGGAATCACCACCAGGACCGGGCCGAAGATCTCTTCCTGGGCGATGCGCATGTCGTTGCGGACGTCGGCGAACAACGTCGGCTCGACGTACCATCCGCGATCGAGGTGGGCGGGCTTACCGCCACCCACGACGAGCCGGGCACCTTCCTGCTTGCCGATCTCGATGTAGTCGAGCACCCGCTTCTGCTGCCGTTCGGCCGCCAGGGGGCCGATGAACGTATCGGGGTCCCGCGGGTCGCCGACCTTCACGCTCTTCATGACCGCCTCGATCGCCGCGACGACCTCGTCCTGGCGCTCCCGGGGGACGAGGATCCGGGTCAAAGCTGCACAGACCTGGCCCGAGTGCCCGATACCACCGAAGACCATTCCGGGCAGGAACGAGTCGAGCTCGATGTCATCGGCGATGATCGCGGCCGACTTGCCCCCGAGCTCGAGGGTCACACGCTTGATCTTCTCCGCCGCCCTCGTCATCACCGTGCGTCCGGCGACGGTGCTTCCGGTGAAGCTGATCTTGTCGACGTCGGGATGGCCGACGAGATGATCGCCGACCTCCCGTCCGGCGGGGAGAACACTGATGACGCCTTCCGGGAGGCCCGCGGCCTCGAGCGCCTCCGCGAGCATCATCGTCGTGACCGGACCCTCGGGTGCGGGCTTGAGCACCACGGTGCACCCGGCCGCGAGCGCGGGGGAGATCTTCAAGGATGCCGTCGCGACAGGTCCGTTCCAGGGGACGATCACTGCGACGACACCGATGGGCTCGCGAACGACCTTGCCGCGGCCGTCCTTCCAGGTCCGTTCCTCCTCGAACGTGAAACGCTCGTGGAAGGTCGCCGCGTCGTCCCACATGTCGACCGCGTTCTGGTGGAAGAGAGTCGAGATCGCTGCCGGGCCACCCAGTTCGAGGGTGAACGCCTCGGCCATGGCGGGGATGCGCTTCTTGACCTCGTCGCCGACACGCACGAGCGCTTCGGCGCGCTCGGCGGGTGTCATCCTGGGCCAGGGTCCCTCGTCGAATGCCTTGCGCGCTGCCGCGACAGCCCGATCCATATCCGCCTCGCGAGCCTCCGGGACCGACGCGATCACTTCTCCGGTGATCGGTGAGATCACGTCGATGACGGCGTCGCTCGACGGCTCGACCCAAGACCCGCCGATGAACAACTTGTCGTAGCTCTTCAACTGAATCGGAGTTGCTGTAGTCATTTTCCGTTCCTCACTCGGCCGTGCGCGGGCGCGGCTGCTCGATGATTGACGAGGTTCAGGGGGTGGGCAGGGGCGCCGGCTGCAGCGGTGCGTCCAGATCGCTGATCACACCGGGCTCGACGACGGCGCCCCGGTCGATCGCCATGCGGGCCTGCACCATGTGACGCGGGGAGTCGACGGACAGGTGGGCGGTCAGCCTGGAGGAGTCGTCGATCCACGCCGCGCCCCACTTGCCGTCTCGCCCCTCACGGAAGACCATCCGATCGGATGAGGCTCGGTGCCCGACGAATTGGACCTTGTGCCCGAACTGATCGCTCCAGAAGTACGGGACGGGGTCGAAGACGGAATTACGGTCCGGCCGGAGCAGAGCCGCAGCGATCGTTGCCGGCCCGGTTCGTGCGTCGTCCCAGTGCTGCCCGACGATCCGGCTGTGGTAGCGCGGCGACCATCGCGCCGCGACGTCACCGACGGCGAACACCGCCGGATCAGCCGTACGAAGGGACTCGTCGACGACCACCCCACGGTCGACAGCGAGACCGGATTCCGCGAGCCACGCGACCTCCGGCCGGACACCGATACCGGTGACGACGACGTCGGATTCGACGAGCGTGCCGTCCGTGAGGACCGGTCCGGCCTCGGTGACCTCGGCGACCGCCACGCCGCAACGCAGTTCCGTACGGTCCCACCAGGGGAGCATGCGCTGCGCCACATCGAACCCGAGTGGTTCGCACAACGGGGCGGGGGCCGATTCGAGAACAGTTACCGAACATCCGAGAGCATCTGCCGTGGTGGCGATCTCGGCGTTGATCCAGCCGGCTCCGACGAGCGTCAAGCGGGTCCCGGGTCGAAGCCCGGCGCGCAGCGCATCCGCGTCGGCGGCGGTCCGCAGCACGTGCTGCCGGCCGGAACCGGGGAGGACGACCGGAGCGGCCCCGGTGGCGACGACCAGCGCATCGTACGGATGTGCTCCGGCTTCGGTGAGAACGAGCCGTCGCTCGCGGTCCAAGCCGGTGGCCCGGGCCCCGAGGCGGACGCCGATCCCCAGACCGTCGTAGTCGACGTCGAAGACCGTGTCGCGACGCTCCGCGAGCGCAGCCTTGCTCAACGGCGGGCGATCGTACGGCGGTACATCTTCACCGCAGAGCAATTCGATCTCGCCGTCGAACCCTTCGGCGCGCAACGCCTCACACGTTCGCAATCCCGCCAGCCCGCCCCCGACGACCAGAATCCTTCTGCCGACGAACACGCCGTTCCCCTGTCTCTCGATTGCCCTACGGAATGAATTGTGTTCCGGCCGTTCCGGTGCGTTCCGGCCTCAGTAGAGCGTGTAGTCGGTCAGAACACGCGGGCCCGGCGTGTACGTGGCGGGGATCCGCTGCCAGCCCATGTTGGTGCCCTGGTGCGGGTACCGCTCGAGCGCGGAGAAGTCGACCTCGTAGTCGGGCATTCTCTCCAGAATCTGGCTGATCAGCGTCTTCGACATGTAGCGACCGAGATGCGAACCCGCACAACGGTGTACACCGATTCCGAATGCCGTGTGCCGGTTCGGCCAACGGTCGATGTCGATCTCGTCCGGGTTCTCGAACCACTTCTCGTCGCGATTCGCCGACGACCAGGACAGAAGGACCCGGTCGCCCTTGCGCATGGGACATCCCTGGAACTCGACATCCTTGGTGACCGTGCGGGCCAGCGCCTGCGTCGGGGAGAAGTAGCGCAGAAACTCCTCGACAGCATGATCCATCAGGCTCGGGTCGTCGATGAGTCGTTGCCGCACGGCCGGATGCTCGGCGAGCCACACCAGAGCCTGGCTCACGAGCGAGGCGGTGGTGCCGACGCCGCCGGCGAGGAGCAGATCGACGATCGAGTACATCTCGAAGTCGTCCAGACGACGGCCGTCGACTTCCTGTTGCACCAGATAGCTGATGATGTCGTCGGTGGGGTCGTCGCGGCGTGCGCGAATCGTTTCGCGCATCCGCTCACCCAGGTAGGGGAATTCGACCTCCATCGCGTGCCGGTAGTCGTCGCTTCCCGGGATGCCGGCCAGAGCCTGATGGTGTGCGTGCGAGTAGCGCTTCCAGTCGGCCAGGTCGAGTCCGAGCCAGTCCACCGTGACAATGGACGGCACGGAGATGACCGACGTGAGATCGCAGCGGCCGTCCTCGATCACGCTGTCGATGAAGCCCGCCGTGTGCCGGTCGACGAGCGTCTTCATGCGTTCGACTGCGGCCGGAGCGGTGATCGGATTGACGATCTTCCGATACTTGCGGAATTCGGGCGGGTCGAGCTCGATCGGGATGTGGAAGTGCATCGGCGTCTTGGGGATAACGACCGAAAGTCCTTCTCCCCCATGTTCTGTCCGCGCCGAGGAGAAAATTTCGTCGTCGCGTGCGGCCTCGAAGACCGAGTCGTAGTCGGCGAGTACCCAATACCCACCGTGGGCTTCGGTCCATGCCACCCGCTCGTTCTGGCGTACCTTGCGGTACGACGCCACCGGATCGGCGGAATGTTCTTGCGAGTTGTGGTCGAAGTCGATGACAGGGCAACCGGTGCGATTTTCCATCGCGTGAACCCTCCTGCTCGGAATCAGGGATCTTCTGCTAATGGTTATAACAGATGCTAGAGTAGCGTAGGTCACATCGCCAGCCCAGCCATCCGATCAAAAGTTCAATGAGACGGCATTCCGAGATGCCCGCACGATGGAAGGAGCAACCATGAAGGTTGTCGTAGACGAAAATCACTGCCAGGGCCACGGGCTGTGCTTCATGACGTCCCCCCAGGTGTTCGCCCTGCGAGACGAGGACGGCCACGCGTACGTCCTCCCGGGGGGCGACGATATTGCGAACGAGCAGGCCGCCCGCGACGCTGCCGCATCGTGCCCGGAGCGCGCCATCTCGGTCGTCACCGACTGAACCGGAGCGGCCACGACGAGACAGGGAAGGAACTCCTCACCGGAGTTCCTTCCCTGTCTTGTTCGCGCCGCTCCCGGGAGCACGCCGACCCGGGTCTCACCCTAGATGGGTGATTCCTTGAAGGATGACCGCCGACAGATCCGAGGGGCCACTGCAGGAGAGGTAGGCGGAGGGTTTCAAGATCAATGTGTGACGAAAGAACTCGAAACCCTCCTGACCGAACTCTACGTACGACCACATCGCCCCGCCCCGCACCGGACGCGGCCGACGACCCCGGCTATCCGACGCCGAACTGCTCACCCTCGCCGTCGCACAGGTACTGCTCGGATTCGACTGCGAACGACGCTGGATCCGACACCTGCACGGCAGCACACAGATGCGCGCCCTGTTCCCGTACCTTGCCCGCCAATCCGGCTACCACAAACGCCTGAAAGCAGCACGAGGATTGCTGTGCACCGCAATTCGTGTCCTCGCGAGAACTCACCGTCCTGGTGCGACGATCTGTGGATCACCGACGCCACCCCGGTTCCGTGCGGCATGTCCCGCGAAACCGTCAAGCGCTCGGACCTGGCCGGGCACGCCGGCTACGGCTACTGCGCCTCCCACACCCGATACTTCTGGGGACTCGAGCTGTACCTGGTGTGCGCCGGCGACGGCATGCCCATCATGTGGGCGCTGGCGAACCCGAAGATCGGCGAACGCGAGGTCGTCGCCGCGATGCTCGAACGCGAACACCACCTGATCCGGTCCGGACAGGTCCTGCTCGCCGACAAGGGCTTCGCCGGTAAGGCCTTCGCCGCCGAGACCGCCGCTCTCGGTGTGCGGTTGCTGCGCCCGGACCGCAAGGACGAGACCTACCGCAACGGCAACCTCGGTGGGGTGCGGCAGTGGATCGAATCGGTCAACGACACCCTCAAAGGCCAGCTCGGCCTGGAGGAACACGGTGGTCGCACCACCCATGGGGTCTTCACCCGGGTCGCTCAGCGCCTGCTCGCGATGGCCGCGGGGATCTGGCACAACTGGACCATCG
>NZ_JADZGH010000099.1:70071-70704 GCF_015865005.1 Rhodococcus sp. CX | reverse complement strand
GGAATCAACCATCTAGGGTTCGGTCCCACTGGATCACCTGGCCGAGCAGGTCGGGATACTTTCTCTCCGCGTAGCGCCGGTAGGCATCGATGTGCTCGCGCATGCACCTTTCCGATCCGATCGGATCCCGGGCCACGAGCGCCTCGTAGATCTGCGCGTGGGCATCGATGATGGCTTCACGCCGGTGCGGTGGATAGTCGATTCCGATCGCTGTGCCATCCATGATGCCCAGCAGCGAATCGGCTAGATACCCGAACAGCGGGTTACCCGACGACCATGCGATCAGGTCGTGGAAGCGCTTGTTCGCTTCGAGAAACTCGCGCCGGTCGTTCAGAGACCCGCGCATCCGGTCGACGGTCTCCTCGAGCTCCACCAGGGTCCCGGCCGAAATCCGCTCGGCCGCCAGCCGGCTGATCATCGGCTCGAGCGCGGCCCTCGCCTCGACGATGACACCGAACGGCGCATCGTTGAGCTGCATGAGGAGTATCAACGAGCTGGCCAGGTGCGAGGCGTCGGGGTCCGTCATGACCGGCCCACCCCCGGGCCCGGGCCTGAGTTCGATCACGCCCTGGAATTCGAGCAGGCGCAGCGCCTCTCTCAACGTTCCCCGGCCGATCCCGTACTGCTCGAGCA
>NZ_JADZGH010000099.1:68791-70061 GCF_015865005.1 Rhodococcus sp. CX | reverse complement strand
TCGGCGCCCGACCCGTGAGCATCACGCCCCCTTCCCGGACCGACGGCCGTCGCGGACATCCGCCGTCGAATCGCGCACTGCCGTTCCCTGATGGATAAAATGATGCTAACCATTATAACGTGAAGGTACGTCGTCCACCCGAAGGACGACGTCCCGGACAGGCTTCACCTTCCAGGCCCGATGCACGGGCGACATCGAACGAAGGATCTGCGATGAGCACACCCGCCACCACCACGAGCGTCGTGATCGAATCCATCGATTCGAGCCTGTGGATACGCCTCAATCGACCCGAGCGGCGAAACGCCTTCGACCCCGAGATGTGCTCGACGATCGTCGAGGCACTTCACGATGCCAACCGGTACCGCTCCATCGTCATCACCGGGTCGGGCGGAAGTTTCTGTGCAGGTGGTTCCCTCGGTCAGTTGAGCGAACCGACCGTCACCGAACTCCGCCATCTCTACCGATCCTCCCTGGCGCTGTTCGACGCGATCCGCTCGTGCCCCCGCCCGGTCGTCGCCGCCGTCAACGGTGCAGCCGCAGGGGGCGGCAACGAACTCGTGGTCGCGTGCGATCTCGCCGTCGCTGCGCGGTCGGCGACATTCGGCCAGACCGGTCCTCGGGTCGGCAGCTCTCCCGTCACGGGCGCCACGAACGTGATGGGCGTGCAGATCGGAGAGAAGCGGGCGAAGGAACTGTCGATGCTGTGCCGTCGCTACCCGGCCGAACGCGCCTACGAGATGGGCCTCGTCAACGAGGTGGTCGACGACGACATGCTCGAGGACCACGTCCGGTCGCTGTGCCGGGAGTTCGAACTCCTCAGCCCCCGCTACCTCGAGATCACCAAGGTCAACTCCAACCTGTGGTGGAACTCGGCCCGCGATTCCTTCAGCAACGGCCTCGGCATGCTGGTGCAGGCCATCGGCAGCGACGACATGATCGAGGGAGCTCGAGCGTTCCTGGAGAAGAGGACCCCGCAGTTCCCGCCTGCAGAATAACGAGCATCACACAAATCGTGAGCATGAATGTGCACAATAGGGTGCCGAAGAGGGGCACAATGACTCTGTGCACTCTCCGTAACGGATAAGGTCGACGTCCCACCCGGTGCGGAGTACGGCGAGCCTGCCGGCTTCGTCGAGGTGGACCTCCGCGTCGAGCCAGACCGGGGAATCAGAGGCTGAGGAGGGTTCCGTGACCACCATGTCGAGAGGTCCGAAGACGTCGCTGGTCGTCGCCCAGCAGATCGTCCGCGACACCGCCCGGAAGGGTCTGC
>NZ_JADZGH010000099.1:57190-68637 GCF_015865005.1 Rhodococcus sp. CX | reverse complement strand
GAGGCGCGCACCGCGCTCGAACCCGTCGTGTGCCGGATTGCCGCCGAACGCATCGGCGAAGACAAACTGCTCGAGCTCAAGGACTCGGTCGACCGGATGCAGCAGTCCGTGGAGACGGCGGACATCGATACGTTCCTCGAGACCAACAAGCAGTTCCACGACATCATCGCCTGGTCCACGGGCAACGCCCTCTTCGGCTACATGACCGATGCCCTCATGCGGATCACCGGTGGAACCGTAATGGGGGTCGATCACCCCGCCGCACTGCGGAAGACCACGCTCAAGGCCCACGTCAGCATCTACGAGGCGCTGAGCAATCACGACACCGACCTGTCCGAGGACCGCATGCGTGATCACATCAAGGAGTACGCGCGCTACGCCGAGCGCAAGTTCCCGGAGGTGCTGAGCCAGGTTCTTCCCTGGAATCAGGCTCTCGGCGGCTGAACCGTCACCTCGGACGACATCCGACAACAACTGGCCCGTACCGGTGGATCCGGTGCGGGCCAGTTCTTTTCGTGGCGACTCCAGAGCCGCCCTCTGGGAGGACACGTCGGGATCAGAAATGATTCCCTCCAGCGATTGCGTCTATTCATGCATATGGTTATGGTGATAGCGATCACAGACGCTGGAGTCGTCGGTGCCGCACCGACGCCACGCGCATCTTCCCCGTTCACCGTGAGGAGACGTCATGAAGACCATCGGAGCCCTGCTGTGGGAGCCCGGCACCAAGTCCGGCTGGAGCGTCGAGGAAATCGAGATCGATCCGCCCAAGAGCCGTGAGGTCCGCGTCAAGCTCGCCGCCTCCGGTATCTGCCACAGCGACGACCACGTCGACACCGGCGACATCCCGCTCGACTGGGCGCCCATCATCGGCGGCCACGAAGGTGCCGGTGTCATCGAGGAACTCGGCCCGGACGTCACCGGATTCGAGGTCGGCGACCATGTCGTTCTGTCCTTCCTGCCCTCGTGCGGCAACTGCCGCATGTGCACCATCGGCCGATCCAACATGTGCGAGCGCGGCGCCGGGGTGCTCGGTGGATTCGCGCCCGACGGCACCCACCGCATCCACGCCCGCGGCCAGGGCGTCGGCCCGTTCTCCTACCTCGGCACGTTCTCGCCGTACGTCGTGGTCAACATCGACTCCTGCGTCAAGATCGACAAGGACATCCCGCTCGACAAGGCCGCCCTCATCGGCTGCGGTGTGCCCACCGGCTGGGGCTCGTCCGTCTACGCAGCGGACATCCAGCTCGGCGACACCGTCGTCGTCATCGGAACCGGCGGCGTCGGCATGAATGCCGTTCAGGGAGCACGCCACAAGGGCGCGAAGAACATCGTCACGATCGACCCGGTCGAGTTCAAGCGCGACATGGCCAAGCAGTTCGGCGCGACCCAGACCGTCGAGAACTTCGACCAGTGCCGCGAGGTCGTCGACCAGCTCACCAACGGTCAGGGCGCCGACGTCGTCATCATCACCGTCGACATCGCCTACGGTCACCTCCTCAATCCGGCGCAGGAGATGACGCGCCGCGGCGGCACACTGGTGCTCACCTCCGCGGCACCCGTCACCCAGCGCGACGTCCCCTTCGACCTGTTCACCTTCGCCATGTCCGGCAAGCGGCTGCAGGGCACCCTGTACGGTTCCACCACCGCGCGTCGCGACATCCCGCTCATCACGGACATGTACCGGCGGGGCGAGTTCAAGCTCGACGAGCTCATCACCAAGACCTACAAGCTCGAAGACATCAACACCGCGTTCAAGGACATGCGCGAGGGCAAGAACATCCGCGGCGTCATCATGTACGACGACTAGTCCGCAACACCTGTCGGATTCGACAACGACACAACGGATTCGATTCGGGCCGGGGTGGAGCCTTGCTCTGCCCCGGCCCGAGCGCATTCCCACCACAGGAGCTCAGCCGATGACAATGTCTGCTCTCACCGCACAGGATTCCGCTGCGATCGCGAAACTGGTCGCCAAGGACGAGATTCGGGACCTCGCAGGACGATACGCACTCGCCGTCGACGATCACGACATCGAATCGGTGCTGTCGATGTTCACCGACGACGGAGCCTTCGAAGTCGCAGGACGAGTGCTCCAGGGCCGCAGCGAGATTCGACCGTTCTATGTCGACAGCATGGACCGCTACCACACGATGCTGCACACGCCCGAGATTCATCTCGTCACGCTCGTCGACGATTCCCACGCCACCGGGATCATGACGGGGCACGCCGAACTCGCCGTGCACGACACCCTCATGATGACCGCATTCCGCTACCGCGACCGCTACACGAAGGTGGACGGCCGCTGGTTGTTCGAAAGACGCTCCGTGTCCTTCATGTATGCGCTACCTTTCGAATCGATGGCCTCGAGTTTCCGTACCACCAAACGGATTCGGTGGCCACAGACTCGATACTCCGACGCCGATTATCCGGAGTCGGCATCCACCTGGAACACCTACCGCGGACCGGGGCCCTCCCGTCCGCGCTGAAGGAGCAGTCATGGCAGGACGGGTAGCAGACAAGGTCGCCTTCATCACCGGAGCCGCGCGCGGGCAGGGCCGCAGCCACGCCATCCGGCTCGCCGAGGAGGGCGCCGACATCATCGCCCTCGACATCGCCGGCACCATCGACAGCGTCGAGCGGTTCTATCCCAGCGCCACCGAGGACGATTTCGCCGAGACGGTGTGCGAAGTCGAATCCCGCGGACGCAAGATTCTCGCCCGCACCGCCGACGTCCGCGACTTCGACGCCGTCGCAGCGGTGGTTCAGGAGGGGATCGCCCAGTTCGGCCGGATCGACACCGTGGTCGCCAACGCGGGAATCTTCCTGTTCGGAGAGCCCACACACCTGGTGGCCGAGAGCGATTGGGACGATGTGCTCGACATCAATCTCAAGGGTGTATGGCACACCTGCAAGGCCGTCACCCCGCAACTCGTCGAACAGGGCAGCGGCTCGATCATCATCACCAGCTCGTCGGCCGGTATCAAGGGCACGCCCAATGTCGCTCCCTACACGGCGAGCAAACACGCCGTCGTCGGCCTGATGCGCACGCTCGCCCTGGAACTGGGACCGCACGGAATCCGCGTCAACACGGTGCATCCCACCGGCGTGGCCACCGACATGATCCTCAACGAGTCGTGCTTCCGGATGTTCCTCCCGGACGTCGAACATCCCACGCAGGAGCAGGCGGCACCGGTTTTCGCGACCACCAACGCCATACCGGTCCCGTGGGTCCAGCCGATCGACATCTCCAACGCCGTGCTGTTCCTCGCCTCCGACGAAGCCCGCTACGTCACGGGCACCGAACTCAAGGTCGACGCCGGGTACACGACTCGATGACCGCTCCGGACGAGAGAGACATCATGGCCTCGGAACCCGACCTTTCCGTCGTTGCGCAACAGTGGCTCGATGCACTCGGGCGCACTCTCCGCGAGGGCGACGCAGACTCCTACACAGCAGTATTCGCAGCCGACGCGTGGTGGCGTGACCTGCTCGCGTTCAGCGGCGACCTGCGCAGCCTGCACGCCGTCGACGCCATCGGACCGATGATCGCCACCGCGGGAACCCTCGAGGTCACCGGCCTCGAACTCGACTCGCAGATTCCGCCGACGTTGTTGTCCGGTGACTCCGACCAGCCGGTGGTGCAGATACTGTTCGGTCTCACCACCCGCCTCGGCCAAGTCCGAGCGGTGGCGAGGCTGACACCCCGCGAAGACGGAGCATGGCGGGCGACCGCGCTGCTCACCGAGCTCGACGCGCTGAAAGGCCACGAACCGGCAAGCGGACGCCGACGACCTACGGGTACGCCCGCCCCCGATGAGCGCGCCCCCGAACACTGGGGTGCGAAGCGGGCTCGCGAGCTCGAGTTCGACGGCATCGAACCGGATGTTCTCGTCATCGGTGCCGGGCATTCGGGTCTCGGTCTCGCCGCGCACCTGACGTCGCTCGGGGTCCGGACTCTCGTCGTCGACCGGAACGGCCGGGTCGGCGACAATTGGCGCAACCGTTACGACTCTCTCGTGCTCCACGATCCGGTGTGGGCGAATCATCTTCCCTTCATGCCGTTTCCGCCCACCTGGCCGGTGTTCACGCCGAAGGACAAGATGGGCGATTGGCTCGAACTGTATGCGCAAGCCCTCGAGCTGAACGTATGGCCCGGGACCCGGGTTGCGTCGAGCACCTACGACGCCGCCGACGGAACGTGGGAGATTCACCTGGACCGCGGCGGACAGACCCGCACCGTCCGGCCTCGGCACGTGGTGCTGGCCACCGGACTCAGCGGCACCGAACCGCTCGTTCCGGAGATCGAGGGCACCGACGTATTCCGTGGTGAACTGCTGCATTCGGGGCAGTACAGCACCGATCGGGCACGCGCCGGCACGTCGGTGGTGGTGGTCGGGACAGGCAACAGCGGTCACGACATCGCCCAGGACCTGTACAACTCGGGCGCGAACGTCACGCTGGTGCAGCGCGGGCCCACCTATGTGGTGGGTGGCACGACGGTCGTCGACGTCATGCTCGAGCCCGTATACGGCGAGGAATCGCCGCCCACCGAGATCTCCGATCTTGTCGGGGCGTCGTTCCCGCGGTTGGAAGCGTCGGCACAGACGGGTCTGCGAACAGCGGTGGCGCTCATGGCAGAACGTGATCGGGCGATTCTCGACGGTCTCACTGCGCGCGGGTTCCGACACCACCTCGGCGATGACGACCTGGGTGCGATGAACCTGTTCCTCACCCGCAACGGCGGTTACTACATCGACGTGGGGGCGTCCCGTCTCATCGCGGACGGCGAGATCGGGGTGGTCGCCGGGGCGATCGAGCGCTTCACCCCGAGCGGTCTGGAACTGAGTGACGGCCGTCGGATTCCTGCCGATACGGTGGTGCTCGCCACCGGATTCCGCGGAATCCACGAGACCGCTCGCCGGGTCCTGGGCGACGCAGTGGCAGACAAGTGCGGGCCGGTGTGGGGCCTCGACGACGAGGGCGAGATCCGATCGGTGTGGCGGCGGTCCAGGCACGACGGGTTCTGGATCAGCGGCGGCAACCTGACGATGGCCCGCGTCTACAACAAGTACCTGGCTCTACAGATCAAGGCAGATCTCGAACAGATCGAGTTGCCTTCCGTTCCCTGATTTCCCTGACAGGAGTAGATATGTCGATCAACGACAGAACCGGTGACATCGCCGAGATCACTCGAATCACGCATCTGTATGCGCGTGGTCTCGATCGGTTCGATCCGAAGGAGACGTTGTCCGCGTTCTCCGTGGACGGCGCGTGGGATGCCAGCGCGGTCGGGTTGACCCGCTACGAGGGACACGAGCAACTGCTCGACTTCTTCGAGCGTGACGCCGAGGCTGTGGAGAAGCAGTTCCACATCATCACCAACCACGTCATCGATTTCCAGGACGACGACAACGCTACCGGCACCAATTATGTGTTCTCCGAGGCGGAGATGAAGAACGGTGCGGCGATCAAGGCGATCGCGCTCAACACCGACCGGTACGTACGAACGGCGGAGGGGTGGAAGATCGCCGAACGTGTCATCACGGCTCTGACGACCCCGCAGATGGAGGGGTTCGACGCCTGACGGAGAGCCTTTCCGCGCCGCGACTGTGGGGCAACAGTCTTGGACTATTGCCCCACAGTCGAATTCGGCTTCTATATGCCCTTGTTGATCTCGTAGAAGTCGAACGAGACGCCGGCCTGCGCGAAGTTCTCGAGGTCGGCCGCACCCTTCTGGCCTGCGGGTGACGACATGTCTTCGAGCATGGCTTCCTTGCTGTCCCAGTCGCAGACCGCGACGAGGAAGTGCGGGGGCACGGACCCGTCAGCAGTGCTGCACACGCCCCATTCGAAGTTCCGGATGCCCTTCTGGTCGAGGGCGAGCTTCGCGTGGACGTTCTCGTAGTGATCGAGGAACTTCTCGGGATTCTCGGGGTGGTTGTAGATAGCGACGAGTCGGTACACGTTTCCTCCTGTGATTGTCCCTCGGCGGAATGCCGAGCGCGATGGTGCCGGCCGAGCTGGGGACGATTCGGACCGGCGCTCGAACTTTCTGAGTAGACCCTGTTGATTATATCCATACGCATTGTTAATGTGGTGTCAATCACACATTGAATCGCGAGGGCGCCCCAGATCCCGTCCGGCTCACGGCGCCCCGCAGATCCGGAATCCGAAACCCCGATCGAACCTCACCGCACGCCTTCGTATCCGACATCCAGGAAAGGCATCCAGATGACCTCTGCACCTGCGGCCCCCGCACACTCCACCACCCCTTCCGAAGTCGACGCAGTCGTGGTCGGAGCCGGATTCGCCGGCCTCTACCTGCTGTGGAAGCTCCGCAAGCACGGCTACACCGCCATCGCGCTCGACAAGGGCAAGGAAGTCGGCGGCACCTGGCATTGGAATCGCTACCCCGGCGCGCGCTGCGACGTCGACAGCCACGACTACTCGTTCGGATTCGACGAAGACCTCGAGCAGGAATGGGAGTGGTCCGAGCGCTACCCCTCGCAACCCGAACTGCAGGCCTATCTCTCGCACGTCGCCGACCGCTTCGATCTGCGGCGCGACATCCGCCTCGAAACGACGGCCACCGAAGCGCATTTCGATGACACTACGCAGAAGTGGACCGTGCGCACCGACACCGGCGCGACCTATGTCGCCAAGTTCTGCCTGATGGCGGTCGGATGCCTCTCCGTCCCGAAGGACGTGGACGTGCCGGGCCTGGAGAACTACGCCGGACCCATCTACCGCACCAGCTCGTGGCCCGAAGGCGGTGTGGACTTCTCGGGCCTGAAGGTCGCCGCCGTCGGTACCGGCTCGTCGGGCGTGCAGGCCATTCCCGAGATCGCGAAGCAGGCAGGCCGGCTGACCGTGCTGCAGCGCACCGCCAACTTCGTCATCCCCGCACGCAACCACAAGCTCGACCCGGCGTACGTCGCCGACATCAAGTCCAACTACCGTGAGCGTCGCCGTCTCTCACGGTCCATGCCTGCCGGCTGCATTCGCGACGACAACCCTAAGACCGCTTTCGAGGTGAGCGACGAAGAACGCCGCGCCGAGTTCGAGAAGCGCTGGGAAGGTGGCGGAATCGCCTTCCTCGGCGCCTACGTCGACCTCATGGTCGACCAGCAGGCCAACGATGCCGTCTCCGACTTCATCCGTTCCAAGATCGACGAGATCGTCACCGATCCGGACACGGCCGACAGCCTCAAGCCGTACGGCTACCCGATGGGCGCGAAGCGTCCCGTCGTCGGCACCGACTGGTACGAGACGTTCAACCGTGACAACGTCGAGCTCGTCGACCTCCGCAAGAAGCAGCTCGAAGCTTTCACCGCGAAGGGCATGCGCCTCGCCGACGGGACCGAGTACGAGTTCGACGCCGTCGTGCTGGCAACCGGTTTCGATGCATTCACCGGGGCATTCACCTCCATGGACATTCGAGGCCGCGGAGGCCGCCCGCTTACCGAGGCCTGGGCCGAAGGCCCCAAGACGCATCTCGGTCTGGGCACGGCCGGCTTCCCCAACATGTTCATCATCGCCAACGTCGGCAGCCCGTCCGTGCTCGCCAACATGGTCACGGCGATCGAGCAGCACGTCGAGTGGACCGTCGAGACGATGGACCACATGCGCGACAACGGGATCACGACGATCGAAGCCACCGAGGACGCCCAGGAGGCGTGGGTGGACACCGTCGAGGAGATCGCCAACACGACGCTGTGGCCGCAGGGCGAGTCCGGATCGTGGTACCGGGGCGCCAACATCGAAGGCAAGCCGCAGATCTTCATGCCGTACGCAGGTGGCATCGTGCTCTACGAAGAGACCTGGAACGAAGTCCGAAACGCCGGTTACAAGGGGTTCGTCCTGCAGTCCTGACACACATCGACCGACGCCGGGTGATCACCTCAGCGATCACCCGGCGTTCGCGTGTGCAACGACCCGAAATCCCGTGTGGATACCGATTCCGGTGCCTTCTCGTGCAGGGGGATTCGACGGAGCCGTCTACCCCGCCCGGACGAGCGGCGGCCCCTCCCTCCGTCGGAGAACGGAAAGAGGGGCCGATTCCTGCATCCCGGTCGTGATCACCGGGTGTTTGTCGCGCTCAGACCAACTTGGCCAGCGCGTATGCCTGACGAGTGGCGAACACCAGGCGGCGCGGAGCGTAGGCGTCGCCGAGGATGTGGACCTCACGGTCGCCGGCCGCCGCAGGCCCGCTCTTCAGACTCTCGTACAGCCCTGCGTCGCCGATACCGCCGCACGCGAGGACGACGTTGTCGAAGCCGTCCACCTCGTAGGTGCGGCCCGAGTAGACGTTGCGGGTGATCACGCCCGTGGGGGTGATCTCGACAACGTCCTCCATGAACCGGTACTGCACGCCCTTCTCGTCGAGACGGCCGAGGATTCCGCCCACGATGTACCGGCCGAGGAGCTGGCCGGCCGCCTGCGTCGCATACACGATGGTGACCTCGGTGCCGCGCTCGGTGAGGTAGTCCGCCAGCGACAGAGGCGGCATGTGATCGTCCTGCGCAACGATCAGCACCCGCTTGCCGACCTTCGCCTCCCCGGTGAGGACGTCGCGGACGTCGGCGACGTTGTCGCCGTACACTCCCGGGATGTCGGGGGTTCGGCGGGTCGACCCGGTCGCGACAGCGACCACGTCGAAGCCGGCCGTCTCGATCTCGGACTGCGTTGCGGTGTGGCCGTATCCGATCTTGACCCCGACGCGTTCGAGCCGGCGCTGCTGCCAATCGAGGTACTTCTCGAACATGTCGTAGGTGGGCGCATTGATCGCGGTGCGCAGTTGACCACCCAGCACATCCGACGACTCCCACAGCTCGACGTCGTGGCCCTTCTCGCGCGCCAGCGCCGCGAACTCCATCCCCGCAGGTCCACCACCGACGACGAGGACACGCTTCGGGTCGGTGACCGTCGGCCACGGACCGTCGACCTCGTTGCTCGTGACCGGATTGACGGCGCATCCGAACGGCAGGCCCTCGACATAGCGGCGGCTGATGCACTCGTTGCCGCCGACACACGGCCGGATCTCCTCGACGCGACCGGTGCGGGTCTTCTCGATGATGTCCGGCTCCGCGATGTGCGCGCGCGCCATACCCACCACGTCGGCGTGTCCCTCGGCGAGGATCCGCTCGGCCACATCCGGGTGGTTGATACGGCCGGTGTGCACGACCGGCAGCGAGATCGCACGCTTGAACCGGCCGGCGAGCTCGGCCCACTGCCCGGCCTCGAAGAAGTGCGGCTGAATGTACGACGGGTTGCCCCAGGGACTTCCGACCACACCGTGGAAATAGTCGACCAGACCGGTGCTCTCGAGGTATTGGGCGATCTCGATGGCTCCGTCGACGTCGTAGCCGCCGGGCACCTCCTCGCGCAGGTTCAGGCGGATACCGATCACCATCGACGAACCGATCACGTCGCGGATCGCGCGCAGCACTTCGACGGGGAATCGGCAGCGATTCTCGATGGATCCGCCGTACTCGTCGTCGCGCTTGTTGGTGAGCGGCGAGAGAAAGTACTCGAGCAGATCGTCGTGGTTCATGTGGAGCTCGACACCGTCCAGCCGGGCCGCCTGGGCCTGGCGCGCGCAGAACTCGTACTGCCCGACGAAGTACGCGATCTCCTCGCGGTTGAGCTGGTGCGGCACATTGTTGAAGACCGGGGCGCTGAGCACCGGCGACGCGCCGTGCGGCATGCCACCCTGATGCACCATCTGGCCCGTCGCAACCGCGCCCTCGGCATGCAACGCATCCGAATAGGCCTGCACCCGTTCGACGAAGAACGGCAGGCTGTAGTGCCCCTGGACGGTCGCACCCACCCCGGTCGGTTCGAAGCCGGGGATAACTCCCGTGTTCGGAACCCACGCGCTGAGGCTGTCGAACCACGCCGCACCGCCCCGGGCGCGGGAGACGTAGTAGGCGAGGTTGTGTTCCGCTTCCTCGTCCGTGCCGAAGATGTTGCCGATCGCAGAAGCGTGGGGTGGCAGCACCACACGGTTCTTCAGCTTCATCGGCCCGATTTGAAAGGGGGACAACAGGTGTGAGTATTGGGTGTTCGGATCCGCAGGCATGGCGATCACTTTCTGGTCGGTCGAGTTCCGGTCCCGCCGCCGCGGCCGTCACCGGGCATCTTCGTGGAGTCGTGGCTGACCGCGATACGCACGGGGCGCACCTCGAGAACTACACGATTGGGACTGTCCAGCAGTTGCCGGAAGGCTTCGGGATGGCCCGGGGCGTGGCGCTGTGCGAACGCCGGATAGAACCACTGTTTGGTCTCCGCGTCGGTGTGGACCGCGACGTGCCCGCGGACGGCGAGCATCCTGCGACCCGGCAGATCGGTACCGGCGTTGGATACGACGAGCGTCACACGCGGATCGCGTTGGGCAGCCAGTACATGGGCGCGACCTGCCGCCGCGGTGAGCCAGAAGGCGCCGTCCCGGTACAGATAGCTCATCACGACACCGGCCGGCCACCCGTCCTTCGTCGCGAATGCGAATGTGCATTCGCGTTGCGCGTCGAGGAGGAGATCCTGGGTTCGTGCGTCCACGCGCAGCGACGTCAGGTCTTCGTTGTCGTCGATACCTACAGCCACTGCGACCTACTTGACGTTGGCGCCGGCGTCGACCGGGAAGGTGACACCCGTGACGTAGCGCGCTTCGTCGCTGCCGAGGAACAGCACAGCGTTGCTGATGTCGACCGGATCGACCCACGGGGTGGGCAGCGTGTTGAGCGACATGAATCCCGGCATGGCCTTTTCCTGGGTCGGTTCGGGGTCGCCCGGGGCGAACATGCCGTACGTGCCCGGATTCTGGATCATCGTCGTATCGACATTGGTGGGGTGGATGGTGTTGACCCGGATGCTGTGCGGCCCGAGTTCGTTCGCCATCGTGCGCATGAGGCCGACGATGCCGTGCTTCGCCGCCACGTAGTGCCCCACGTGCTGAACACCCTTGAGTCCACCGATCGAGCTGATGAACATGATCGACCCCCCACGTCCGGCCTCGATCATGCGTGGAATCGCCACCGCAGCGGTGTTGTAGACGCCGGTGAGGTTGACGTCGATCATGTCACGCCACTGCTCGTCGGTCAGTTCCCAGGACAGACCGTAGGTGGCGATGCCCGCGTTCGCGACGACGATGTCGACACCGCCGAGCTGGGAGATGCCGTCGTCGAGCGCCTTCTGCAGGCCGGCACGGTCGCGGACGTCGGCCTTGTGGGCGACGATGCGCCGGCCGAGTCCCTCGACCAGACGTACGGTCTCGTCGAGGTCGGCCTCGGTCGCGAGATCGTAGTACGGAGTGACGGAGTCGATGTTCTCGCAGATGTCGACGGCGATGATGTCCGCGCCCTCCTCCGCGAGACGGATCGCGTGGGAGCGACCCTGACCACGAGCGGCTCCCGTGATGAACGCGATCTTGCCTGCTGTACGTCCGG
>NZ_JADZGH010000099.1:5888-57180 GCF_015865005.1 Rhodococcus sp. CX | reverse complement strand
TGCCCGTCCCTTCCAGGACGCGGGCGCCGTCGACGACGTCGAGCGCGAGCTCGCACTGCACGAGCAGGCCCTCGGGTGTCTCGTCGACTGCGGTGACCGTCCCGGAGGCCTGCAGCCGGTCGCCTGCGAAGACGTTGCCGAGGAATCGGAACCGGTATCGGGTGATGCGGTCGGTTCCCCCCGCCCAGTTTCCGAGCATGCTCATCACGTAGGCGATGTTGCTCGGCCCCTGGTTGACGGTGCGATCACCGAGACCGAGTGCGCTCGCCACGGATCGATCGAAGTGGATGGGATTCGGGTCGCGCATGAGCGCCGAGAGCGTCTTCATGCGGGCGGGATCCACCGAGTCGATGATCCTCACCGGAATCTTTTGTCCAACGGTCGGTCTCACAATTGCTCCCCTCGACGAGGGAAGACGATCGAGTTCGTGGTCGACGCGCAGTGCGCGCCCTCGCTGTCGTGCAGGTCGAGCCGGTAGCCGACGATGTCGAACACGCCGGTACGGCGGCCGACCTTGCGGACGGCGGAGACGATCTCACCCGACACCCGGTAGGTGCCACCCACCCGGAGCGGGCTGTACACCACGGTGTCGGTCTCCCCCGCCATCGGACCGTCGGCGTCGGAGGCCCCGAACAACGCGAACAGTTCGTCCCAGCTCCAGCCCATGGACCCGGTCGCGACGAGGAACACCAGCACGGGATGCGCGCCGCCGTCGGCGGGGTCGGCGAGCATGCTGTCGAGCACGAGGTGCACCCACCACGGTTCCAGCGTGGCTTCCCCGCCGGGAAAGGGGGTACCGATCAGAGCGCCCAGCTCCGATTCGCTCGGTGTCCTACGCTCCGTGCCGACCGTCATCGGGCGGCCGCCGCGTCGAGGTAGGGTTCCCGCAGATCGCGTTTCATGATCTTGCCGGTAGGAGCCTTGGGCAGGGCATCGACGAAGTCCACCGACCGTGGCTTCTGGTACGAGGCCAGATTGCGTTTGGCGGTGTCGATGATCTCCTGCTCGGTGGCGGTGTGGCCGGGCTTGAGTACCACGACGGCCTTGACGACTTCGCCCCACTCGTCGTCGGGAATGCCGATCACGGCGCATTCGAGCACCGCGGGGTGTGCGCCGATCGCTTCCTCGACCTGGATGCTGTAGATGTTCTCCCCGCCCGAGATGATCATGTCCTTCGCGCGGTCCACGATGTAGATGTAGCGCTCCTCGTCCCAGACCCCGACGTCGCCGGTCCACATCCAGCCGTCCCGCAGCGTCTGTGCGGTCAGGTCGGGCTTGTTCCAGTAGCCGAGCATGTTGGCCTCGGAGCGGACGACGATCTCGCCGGGGGTCTTGCCGTCCCGTGGCACCTCCGTGCCGTCGAAGTCGACGACGCGGATCGTGGTGCCGAAACCTTCGCGGCCGCAGGACTTGAGGCGATGTTCGTTGATGCCCTTGACCGCATCGAGGTGGTCCTCCTGCGACAGGAACGACATCGTCGTGCCCTCGGTCTGGCCGTAGCCCTGAATGAGGGTGCAGGGGAACGCCTCCAGTGCCTGCCGGACGATCGCGGACGGCATCGGACCGCCGCCGTACTGGATATTCCGCAGGCTGGAGAGGTCGTATCGATCGAAGCCCTCGACGGCCATCATCCAGTTGAGCATGGTGGTGATGCCGAGGAACGCCGACACCTTTTCCTGCTCGATGATCCCGAGGGCCTGCTCGGCCTGGAAGTTGACCAGAACGACAGGACAACCGTGCTTCATGTAGTTCATCGAGAGCACCACCGGGATGTGATACATCTGCCCGGTGAGCATGTACACATCCGACGGGACGACCCGTTCGGCCACGGTCTGATTGAGCATGCCGGCGGCCGCGCTGGTGTGGGAGTGCAAC
The DNA here is from genome assembly GCF_015865005.1 of Rhodococcus sp. CX. NCBI lineage: Bacteria > Bacillati > Actinomycetota > Actinomycetes > Mycobacteriales > Nocardiaceae > Rhodococcus > Rhodococcus sp. CX. Next base: position 55,305 of record NZ_JADZGH010000099.1, on the reverse strand, counting down.
GCGCCCTTGGATTGTCCGGTCGTGCCGCCGGTGTAGAGGATGAAGAAGGGATCGTCGTTGCCGACGGTCGGCGTCCAGATCGGTTCGTCGGCGCTCGCAGCGGCGAGCATGTCTTCGTACGTGCCTGCGCCGCCGGGCCCGAATTCGAGCCAATGGTCGACGTTCGCGACCCGGGTGAGTTCTTCGGCAGTGGCACGGAATTCGCTGGAGGTGATGAGAACTCGCGGCGAGGCATCGGCGAGCAGTTCGAGCAGGGCGGTGTCGGCGAGTCGCCAGTTGAGCGGCTGCAGGATGAGCCCTGCCCGACCGACGGCGAAGAAGAGCTCCTGGAACTCGATGCTGTTCTTGGTGAGCACCGCGACGCGGTCACCCTTCTCGAGACCGAGCGCCCGCAAACCGTTCGCGAGCCGGCGCACCCTCTCGTCGAGCTCGGCGAAACTGATCCGCCGGTTGTTCGGTACGTCGTAGACCGCCATCTTGTTCGGGGTGAGTGCAGCCCATTTGGCCGGGATAAGACCCTGATTCATCGTCATCGACAACGTCTCCCAGTTGAGATCAGTAAGGAAGGTCGAGAGCGATGTGACGCTTCGCCAGCACCCATTCGCCGCCCGACTTGGTCCATTCGTCCTCGTACTTGCCCGTGGTCAGGACGGTCAGCGCCCCGTCCGCCGCGGACGTGATCAGCAGGTACGACACGGTGCGCACGTTCTTCTCGTCGATTTCGTCGACCATCAGGTTCGTGGTGATGTGGCGACGCTGATCGGACTGGGACTCGTGTGCGCCGCGGAACAGACCCATGATCTCGTCACGGCCCTCGAGCGGGCCGACGAGCTCGCCGTCGCCGATGCGCATGGTGAAGACCGCCTGCTCGCCGAAAGTTGTTTCGACGCCGTCCATATCACCGTCATCGTACGCGAGAGCGTATCGGGCGAGGGCGTTTTCGATCTCGTTCCTGAGCGACATTGCTACTGCTCCTACCGACGAAGAATCAAGAAGTGATGAGATGTGACAGCCATCACTCTATACTAATCATGCGCATTGTCTAGACCCGGAGTGCGACGGCCCGGAACACTGCCCGAGGCGTCCGGCTCAGCCCGAAACCGTCCAGGTGTCCGCACCGGTCAGCAACTCCTGCAACGCCTTTCCGTCACCGGCACGACCGGTGCGAGCCGAATCGTTCTGCTCGCGCACCAGATCGTCGTAGGAAGGCCGGCGGACCGCCCGGAACACACCGAAGATCGTGTGTTCGAGGTCCTGATCCGACAACCGCGACAACGCGAACGCATACTCGGGATCATCCGAGTGCGCGTCGTGGACCACGATGTCCTCGGGCGAGACGGTATCGGTGTCGGCGACTCGCAGACCGAAACCGTCCCGCACGACACACTTCCTGCCATCGGCGCCGAAGACGATCGGCTCTCCGTGGCGCACGGGCACGACTCGCTGTTCGGCGTCGTCCTTGCGCAGCACGTCGAACGAGCCGTCGTTGAAGATCGGGCAGTCCTGGTAGATCTCCACGAACGAGGTACCGCGATGCTCGGCAGCCTGCCGCAGCACCTCCGTCAACCCCTTGCGGTCGGAGTCGAGCGCCCGGGCGACGAACGTCGCCTCCGCGCCCAGCGCGAGCGACATCGTGTTGAACGGATGGTCCACCGACCCCATCGGTGTCGACTTGGTGACCTTCCCGACCTCGGAGGTCGGCGAGTACTGCCCCTTGGTGAGGCCGTAGATCCTGTTGTTGAACAGCAGGATGTTCATGTTCACATTGCGGCGCAGAGCGTGGATGAGGTGGTTGCCGCCGATCGACAGCGCGTCGCCGTCACCCGTGACCACCCAGACCGACAGGTCCGGGCGCATGACGGCCAGTCCGGTCGCGATGGACGGCGCGCGACCGTGGATCGAATGCAGACCGTAGGTCTCGAGGTAGTACGGGAATCGGCTCGAGCAGCCGATTCCCGAGACGAACATCATATTCTCCCTGCGCAATCCCAGTTCGGGAAGGAAGTTGCGGATGGCCGCCAGGATCACGTAGTCGCCGCAGCCGGGACACCAGCGGACCTCCTGGTCGCTCGTGAAGTCCTTGGCCTTCTGCGGCGCGTCGGCCCGGGGAACGAACGCCGTGGCACTGAGACCGAGGTCCACTCCCACGCGACTTATCAACTCGGTCATGCGTTTTCCTCCTCACAGCCGGTCGAGGCACGGTATTCTGCCTCGGCGAGTGCCGTGGTGGTCTTGGATTCTTCCCAGCCGCGCAACGTGCCGGCCAGCGCCGCATCGATCGCGTCGAGGATCTCGTCCGCCAGGAACGCCAGGCCCTGAACCTTGGTGACGGGCTGGATGTCGACGAGGAAGCGCGCGCGGAGCACGGACGACAGCTGGCCGAGGTTCATCTCGGGCGCGATCACCGTCCGGTAGCTCCTCAGCACGTCGCCGAGATTCTTCGGAAGCGGGTTCAGGTGCCGGATCTGCAGATGCGCGACCTTCGTTCCCCGGCGGCGCGCTCGTCGGCATGCCTCACCGATCGGCCCGTACGAGCTGCCCCAACCGACGATCAGCAGTTCGGCTTCTCCCGACGGGTCGTCGACCAGGGCGTCGGGAACATCGATGCCGTCGATCTTGGCCTGCCGCAGCCGCACCATGAGATCGTGGTTGGCCGGCTCGTAGGAGATGTTGCCACTGCCGTTGGCCTTCTCGATGCCGCCGAGACGGTGTTCGAGTCCCGGAGTACCCGGAATCGCCATCGGCCGCGCGAGTGTCTCGCGATCACGGGCGTACGGCCGGAACGGCACCCCGGAGACCGTCGGCGCGGACTCGAAGCCCGGATCGATGGGCGTCATCGCATCGACGGACGGAATACGCCACGGCTCGGAACCATTCGCGATGGCGCCGTCCGAGAGCAGGAGCACCGGAGTCCGATAGGTCACCGCGATGCGCGCGGCCTCCACCGCGGCGTCGAAGCAGTCGGCCGGCGACGAGGGAGCGATCACCGCGACCGGCGATTCGCCGTTGCGGCCGTGCAGAGCCTGCAGCAGATCTGCCTGCTCGGTCTTGGTCGGCAGGCCGGTGGACGGTCCACCGCGCTGGACGTCGACGACGACGAGCGGGATCTCGGTCATGACGGCCAAGCCGATGGCCTCGCTCTTGAGGGCAAGCCCGGGACCGGACGTGCTCGTCACCCCCAGAGCACCGCTGAGGGACGCACCGATCGCGGCACCGACGGCGGCGATCTCGTCCTCCGCTTGGAAGGTGGTCACACCGAAACGCCGATGCTTGGTCAGCTCGTGCAGGATGTCGGAGGCCGGCGTGATCGGATACGTCCCGAGGAACAGTTCCAGGCCCGACAGATGCTGTGCCGCCACCAATCCGTATGCCAGCGCGGTGTTGCCGGAGATCTGACGGTACGTTCCGGCCGGGAGATCGGCCTTCTCGATCTCGTAGGTGGTCGCGAATGTCTCGGTGGTCTCGCCGTAGTTCCATCCGGCCCGGAAGGCCAGCAGATTGCCCTCGGCGACCTGCGGCTTCTTCGCGAACTTCGTCCGGAGGAAATCCTCGATCCCGGAGACCGGCCGGTTGTACATCCACGACAGCAGACCGAGCGCGAACATGTTCTTCGATCGTTCGCCGTCCTTGCGGCTCAACCCTGCCGGCTCGACCGCGCCGACGGACAGCGACGACATCGGCGCCGCGTGCACGACCAGGTCCGACAGGCTGCCGTCCTCGAGCGGATTCGACGTGTACCCGACCTTGCTCAGGTTCCGCTTGGTGAACTCGTCCGTGTTCACGATGACGGTGCCGCCGCGCGGCAGGTCCGCGACATTCGCCTTGAGCGCCGCGGGGTTCATCGCCACGAGCACGTGGGGACGGTCACCGGCGGTGAGAATGTCGTGATCGGCGATCTGGATCTGGAACGACGACACTCCCGGCAGGGTGCCCTGAGGCGCGCGGATCTCCGCGGGGAAATTCGGCTGGGTGGCCAGGTCGTTGCCGAACACCGCGGCTTCCGCGGTGAACCGGTCACCTGTCAGCTGCATGCCGTCGCCCGAGTCGCCGGCGAAGCGGATGACCACTCGCTCGAGCTTCGTCTTGTCGACTTTCGTCATACTCGTTGCCTCCGGTCCGATCGGTTGCCTAGCCGGCATCCCGCACGAGTTGCTTGGCAAGCGAATCGAAGATCACCTCGGTCGAGCCTTCGTAGATGCGCATGGGCCGGGCCTCGCGGTAGAGGCGTTCGAGCTTTCCGCCGCGCACGAGCCCGAAGCGTCCTGCGACCTGGACCGAGCGATCGACGACGCTCGCCGCCACCTCGGTCGCCGCGACCTTCGCCATCGACGACAGGTGCAGGTTCGCACGCGCGTCGCGGGCCGATGCGGCGGCCGCACGGTAGGTGAGGGAGCGGGCCATCTCGATGTCGGTCCAGCACTTGGCGAGGTGCTCCGGCACCGAACCGAGCCGGGCGAGCGTGACGCCGAAGCCCTCACGGGTCTTCGCGTGAGCCACCGCCTCGTCGAGGGCGGCCTGTGCGAGGCCGACCGCGGCACCGGCGACGGAGACGCGGAAGGTGGCGAGCGTTGCCAGCACGAGCGCGAATCCCTTGCCGGGCTCACCGATGCGGTTGCCGACCGGGACCTCGACGTTGTCGAGGACGACATCGGACAGCACGTGCGGCGCGATGATCTGGTGCGGACGTTCGGTGCTCAGGCCCGCTGCCTCGGCAGGCACGAGCACGAGGGAGTAGCCGTCGCCCTCACGTCCGAGAATGCTGTAGAAGTCCGCGTCACCGCCGTTGGTGATGAAGGACTTGCGGCCGTTCACGACCAGCTTGCCGTCGCGCTCGACGATGGTCGTCGACAGAGCCTTGAGGTCGGATCCCACGTCCGGCTCGGTCAGGCCGAGTGCGGCGACGGCGTCGAGGCGCGCGACCTTGGGCAGCCACTCCTGCTTGAGTTCCTCGGATCCGCCGACGCCGATGCCGTAGCTGCCGATGCCCTGCATCGCGAACATGGAGTCCAGGTGGGCGGACTCGGCGGCTAGGGCCTCGCGCACGACGGTCACGGCGAGCGAATCGACCTTGTCGAAACGGCCCCCGTAGGCCGCTGGGACGACGACCTCGGTGAGCCGTGATGCCACCAGACGCTTGCGTACGTCCGGGTCGAAACTGTCGGCCTCGTCGGCCCGCGCCGCGATGTCGATGCAGTCGGCAGCGAGCTCGCGTGCCGCAACCTGCAGATCGAGGTATCGCTGCGGCAGGGCGAAAAGATCCTGCTGGTCGTTGCTCACTGTGTACTCCTTTTTGGCGAAGCGGCCTACCGTCGGGCTCGAAGCGGAACGTGGTGAGGCGCGTTGTCCGATCGACTCGTGAACTGGATCACTATCCGCTAATCTATGATCACAATAACAAGGAATTAGGACCCGTCAACCGGAATCTGTGGAGGAAGAAGATGGCCGAATCGTCAACCGGAAAGTCCGTTCCGGAGTTCGACCCGAAGCGCGCGTTCGATCTGACCGACCGCGTCGCGATCGTCACCGGAGGTAGCCGGGGCCTGGGTCGTGCCATCGCATTCGGGCTCGCCCGCGCCGGATGCGACGTGGTGATCGCCAGCCGCGATCTCGCGTCCTGCCAGGTCACCGCGGACGAGATCACCGCCGAGACCGGGCGCAAGACCCTGGCGCACTCGTTCCACGTGGGCCGCTGGGAATCCATCGAAGAGCTGGCCGACGCGGTGTACGCCCACTTCGGGAAGGTCGACGTTCTGGTCAACAACGCGGGGATGTCCCCGTTGTACGACAGCCTCGACACCGTCACCGAAACGCTCTTCGACAAGGTGATCGGCGTGAACCTGAAGGGCCCGTTCCGACTCGCCGCACTCGTCGGAACACGAATGGCCGAAGGCGACGGCGGGTCCATCATCAATATTTCCAGCGCCGGATCGGTCCATCCGAGACCCGACATCCTCCCCTACGCTGCGGCCAAGGCGGGTCTGAACGTCGTGACGATCGGTATGGCGCACGCGTTCGGGCCGAAGGTTCGCAGCAACGCAATCATGGCCGGCACATTCCTGACGGACGTGAGCAACTCCTGGGACATGGAGGCATTCGGCAAGCGCGCGCAGGGTTTCGCCGCCAAACGTGGTGGGCAGCCCGACGAGATCGTCGGCGCCGCGCTCTACCTCGCGAGCAATGCCTCGAGCTTCACGACCGGCTCGATCATCACCGTCGACGGGGGGCACCCGTGATGACCGAGGAAATCACCTTGACCACGACCCCGGTCACCCAGCAGCGGTTTCAACTGTCCTACGGCGATTGCGATGCCGTGGGCATCTCGTACTTCGCGATCAACTATCCGTGGATGGAGCGCACCTACAGCGTGTGGCTGCATTCGTTCGGTCTCGCGAGTCACACCCTGCTCGAGACCGTCGGCGTCTACACCGTCGGCCTGAAGTCCGAATGCCACTACATCAGCAACTGCCGGGTGTTCGACGAACTCACGTGCACGGTCGCACTCGACCGCATCGGTAACACCTCCTACACCCTCGCATTCGACTTCGAGCGCGGCGAGGAACTGGTCGCGCAGGGCAGGATGACGTTCGCCGTCCGGAACCCGGACGGCACCAAGGCGCCGATCCCCGAGCGTTTCCTCGCGGCACTGCGCACCCTCGATCCCCCCAGATCACTCGCATAGTCCGGACCCCCCACGGGCGCCGTTCCTTCGGGAGCGGCGCCCGTTCCCGTTGACTCCCTTGGCATCCCTGCTATGGTGATGCACGTCACAAGCTCGGAACCTTCAGAGTCGCCGAGTATCGCGGACGGCGAACTCCGATCCGATCCCCCTCGACGGGCACATCCTCCACCTGCAGAGCCGTCCCGCGGAGACCCATCCCCCACCCCACGGCGACCCACGCTGTGGAGAACACGGAGTACGAACATGGGAACCAAGGAAAAGAAGGTCGTCCAGGACTGGCTCGCCGCCACCCGCGGCGATTCGGAGGAGGTCGGTGGGGCGTTCACCAGGTATTTCCACCCCGACGCCACGTGGACACTGATCGGCTCGACCCCGATCTCCGGCACCTACCACGGACTCGAGTCGATCCAGAACGACTTCCTCGGCGCGAACTTCCGCGGCGAGGAGCGAGAAGGCCCCTCGGTTCAGGGCTTGAGCCAGGAGTACGGGATCAAGCCTCTCGAGGTCGAGGACGTGCTCTCGCTCGAAGACGACCGCGTCGTCGTATTCTGTCGCTCGGATGGCATGGGCCGCAACGGTGTTGCGTACAAGAACCAGTACTGCTGGATCGTCACCGTTCGCGACGGCAAGATCGCGTCGATGCTCGAGTTCTGCGACACCGCACTGATCGAGCGGGCCCAGTTCGACAAGAAGATCGTCCCCGCCGGCACCACCGTGCCGGCCTACGAACGCTGATCAGCCACAACCACATCCGCGAAAAGGAGCAGAACATGGCCAAGCAAGGACGACTCACGCCTGAAAAATTCGGCTACACGATGCCGGTCGACGAGCCGTTGTACCCGAAACCGCCCGTCTACTACCGCGATATGGAGACCATTACGGTTTCCTACGAGACCGACGAGAACGCTGCGCTCGATATCCTGCCGGAAGCAGCGGGCTTCGAGCTCACCCTGCCCGCAACCGTCCGGATCGTGATCGCCAAGATGCCGTTCACCACTTTCGGTGCATACGAGGAGGCATACCAGTTCCTCGACTGCACATGGGAAGGCGAGCCCTGCATTTACCCCGTCCGCATCCTGCTCAACCAGGAGTCCGCACTGGCGGCCGGACGTGAGATCTGGGCAACCCCAAGAAGCTCGGTCACATCGAATGGCAGCAGGAAAGCGAAGTCATGCAGGGCATCGTGGAGCGCCCCAAAGGAACCCGGATCTGTACCGTACAGATGAAGCCGGAGCGCCCCGTCGACCTCGAGCCCTACGACATGAAACCGATGGGCCTACGTGTCATCCCGAATCCCGAGGGCGGAGACCCGTCACTCGCAGATCTTGTGCTCAACTCCTGCCACGTGACCCCGAAGCAAGCGTGGTCGGGTCGGGGCTCGATCTCGTTCGGCGTGGAATCCGACCTCGATCCGTGGCACACCCTGCCGGTAAGGCGGGTCACCGACGCACTCTACGTCCGTTCGGACATGGACGTCGCGCCGACGGCGAAAGTTGTCAAGCGGTTCTTCTGACGTAGTCGCCGGGTGAGCGTGAACCGGACGACGGTTCCCGCTCACCCGGCGCACACGGGTTCTCACCTGAAGAATCTCCGAACAGAAAGACTCCACGTGTACAAGAACATCATGCAGTTGGCCTGGGTCACCACCGACGTACACCGAGCTGTGAAGGTGTTCCAGGAAGAGCAGGGCGTCGCGAGCATCGAGGTCTTCGAAGGTTTCACGCTGTCCACCGTCGGCGGCGGGGAGGTCGTGATCGACGTCGCGCTCGCGTACGTCGGAGACATGCAGTTCGAGATCATCCAACCGGTTTCGGGCGAAGTCGATCTCTACCGCCGGCACCTGCCGGTCGACCGCTCGGAGTTCGCGCTGCGGTTCCATCACATGTGCAGCAGTTTCGACACCCTCGACGAGTACGAGCGGGCGCTCGCGGACTATCGTGCGCGTGGCGTCACCGTCGAGGTCGACGGCGGTTTCGGCGAAGGTGGACGGTTCTTCTACGCCGACACCCGCAATCAGGTCGACCACTACCAGGAATACGTCTATCTCGACGAGGCAACCAAACAGTTCCTGAATACCCTGCCACGCAACTGATCCTCATTCGCACGTCGACCTACTCTCGGCGAGTCCGTCGCAAGGGCGCCGCTCCCAGGAGCGGCGCCCTTGTGCGTCGTGCCCGGGAAGCACCGGGCGCTATCCCCCGTAACGGATATTGACATCCGCTCATTCCTAATTATAGTTACCATCCATTGAGTGACGCAGGCCACACAAGGTATGTGAAGCGCGGTGTCTCACACCAGCTTCCCCCTCCGCTTTCCGCACCATCCACTCGATATCGAGGAGATCGCGTGACTGCAGTAGAACCCCGCCCGACCGCTCCCGACATTCTCTCCGCCGAATTCCTCGGCGATCCGTACCCCTACTACCGGGTGCTTCGGGACCATTTCCCCGCCCTGCATCACGAGGGCACGGACAGCTACCTGATCAGCCGGTACCATGACTGCGCCGGGGCGTTCCGCAGCCCGAAATTCTCGAGCCGCAACTACGAATGGCAGCTCGAACCGATCCACGGGCGCACCATTCTGCAGATGGAGGGCACCGAACACTCGAAACACCGTTCACTGCTCAACCCGTTCTTCCGCGGGAACGGACTCGAGAAGTTCATGCCGGCCATCACCCACAATGCGGCCGAACTCATCGAGGGCATCGTCGCCGCGACGGCCGACGACCTTCTCGGCGAAGTCGCCGGACGTGGTGAAGCCGAACTGGTTTCCGACTTCACGAGCCGCTTCCCGATCAACGTCATGGTCGATATGCTCGGCCTTCCCAAGAGCGACCACGAGCGGTTCCGAGGATGGTACTTCTCGATCATGGCGCACCTGAACAACCTCGCCGGCGATCCCGACATCACGGCCGCGGCGCAGCGCACCCACGAGGAACTTCGGGACTACATGCTCCCGATCATTCGCGAACGGCGTTTCGGGAACGGCGACGACCTACTCTCGCGCCTGTGCCGGGCAGAAGTCGACGGCGAGAAGATGTCCGACGAAGAGATCAAGGCGTTCGTCAGCCTGCTGCTCGTCGCGGGCGGTGAAACGACCGACAAGGCGATCACCAGCATGATCCGCAACCTGATCGACCATCCCGACCAGCTGCAGGCCGTCCGGGAGGATCGCAGCCTGACCGACCGGGTCATCGCGGAGACGCTGCGGCACTCGGGACCGGTGCACATGATCATGCGCCAGACCGAGGACGAGGTGCAGATCGACGACACCGTGATTCCTTCGGGGGCAACATGTATCATGATGCTCGCCGCCGCGAACCGCGATGAGCGGCACTTCTCGGATCCGGACCGGTTCGACATCTTCCGCGAGGATCTCCAGGTCGACCGGGCCTTCAGTGGGGCCGCAAACCATGTTCAGTTCATCCTCGGACGCCATTTCTGCGTCGGATCGCTATTGGCCAAGACCGAGATGACGATCGCCTTGAATCTGATCCTCGACACGATGGAGTCCATCCGGTACCGAGACGGCTTCACTCCGCGCGAGGAAGGCCTCTACACCCGGAGCATCCCCGAGTTGCATGTCGAATTCGAACCCGGGCCCAGCGCACGGAGATGAGGGCGGAAGCCTCGGAACCGTCGCCACCGTCAAGGACGCGGTCGGTCCGCGGACTTCTGTCGCGCGGACCGACCCCGATCTCACATGAGGGTGTAGTCGGTCAGGATCCGCTCACCCGGCGTGAACGTCGTCGGGATCCGCTGGTATCCGGAGTTCACACCCTGACGGGGGTAGGTCTCGAGAGCGTCGACGTCCACTTCGTAGTCGGGCATACGCCGCAGCACCTCGCTGATGAGCGCGTGCGACATGTAACGGCCGAGGTGGGAACCCGCACAACGATGCACGCCGATACCGAATGCGGTGTGGCGGTTGGGCCAACGATCGATATCGACCTCGTCGGGGTTCTCGAACAGCTCCGCGTCGCGATTCGCCGAGGACCACGACAGCAGAACGCGATCCCCCTTCTTCATGGGACAGCCGTGAAAATCGATGTCCTGCACGACGGTACGGGCGAGGGCCTGGGTCGGTGAGAAGTACCGCAGGAACTCCTCGACGGCGTGGTCCATCAGGCTCGGGTCGTCGATGAGGCGCTGCCGCACCTCGGGATTTCGGGCAAGCCAGACGAGCGAGTTGCTCACCAGAGATGCCGTGGTGCCCACGCCACCCGAGATCAGGAGGTCGACAATCGCGAACGTATCGTGGTCGTTCAGGGGCTCGCCGTCGACCTCCTGCTGCACCAGATAACTGATGATGTCGTCCTGGGGTTCTGCGCGACGCTCGGTGATCCGCTGCCGGATCCGATCCGCGAGATACGGGAAGTCGACCTCGACGGCCTGCGTGTGCTCGGGCGTACCGGGAATGCCGGCAAGCACCTGGAAGTGAGCCCCGGAATAACGCCGCCATTCCGAGACATCGAGGCCCAGCCATTCGATGGTCACGATGGACGGCACGCCGATCACCGATGTGAGGTCGCACTTGCCGGCCTCGATGACACTGTCGATGAATCCGGCGACGTGGCGATCGACCATTGTCTTCATCTTCTCGACGGCAGCCGGCGCCGAGATGGGATTGACGATCTTGCGGTACTTACGGAACTCGGGCGGGTCGAGTTCGATCGGAATGTGATCGTGGTGAGGCGTCTTGGGAATGACGACGGAGAGCCCCTCTCCTCCGTATTTCGTTCGGCGAGAGGAGAATACTTCGTCGTCGCGTGCGGCGTCGAAGACGGAGGCGTAGTCGGACAACACCCAGTACCCGCCGTGGGCTTCGGTCCATCCCACCTTCACCGATTCGCGGATTCTCCGATACGAGCCGGCAGGATCTGCCGAGTGTTCCGGCGAGTTGTGATCGAAGTGGATCACGGGGCAGCGGGCAGGGCTTTCCATCGTGCATTCCTTCCGAGGTGAATCTTCGAGCGAAACGGTTCTAGGACTTTGCGAGGAGGCCGGCGTCGATGGGTAGGACGACACCGGTGACATAGCGGGCCTCGTCGGAGGCGAGCCAGACCAGCGCATTGCTGATGTCCACAGCTTCGACCCACGGGACGTCGAGTTCGTTGCGCCGACGGCAGTGGTCGACGATGTCGTCCTGTGTCGGCGACTCGAGATCGGGTCGGTAGATGCGGTACATCGCATCGTTCTCGATCATATCGGTCCGCACGGTGCCGGGATTCAGCGTGTTCACCCGGATGCCGTGCTCGCCGAGTTCGTTGGAAAGCGTGCGCATGAGGCTCACGACACCACCCTTGCTGGCTGCGTAGTGCCCGAGATTGCGGCTCGCCCTGATCGCGGCGACCGAACTGGTGAGGACGATCGCCCCGCCGGTACCCTGCTCGATCATCCGGGGCACGGCCGCACGCACGGTGTGGAAGACACCGGTGAGGTTGACGTCGATGACGTTCTGCCATTCCTCGTCGCTCAGGTGCCAGGTGGGGGTGAAACTGACGATGCCGGCATTCGCGTTGACGATGTCTATGTGGTCGAACTCCTCGACCGCGTCGGAGACGAGGAGGTCCAGCGCCGCCCGGTCGCGGACGTCGACGACCCGCGACAGACACCGGCGGCCCGCGGCCTCGACCAGGCGATGAGTCTCGGCGAGATCGTCAGGAGTGGCGAGCGGGTAGGCGACGGTGTCGATGTCCTTGCACGCATCGAGCACGATGACGTCGGCACCTTCCTCCGCGAGACGAACCGCGTTCGAGCGGCCCTGACCCCGCGCAGCGCCGGTGACCAGCGCGACCTTGTCGGTTACTCGCCCCATGTGTGCTCTCCTTCCGACTTCCCAGCGTATGTGATGAACAACACTTTAATGTTTATCATCATTATTAGCTACTTGTGGAGCTAGATCCGAAGGTCCCGATTGCGGAACAACGTGGTCGTTGCGGAGCCTAGACCTCGGTGACGTCCAAGCGCAGGCCTCGGATACCGGGCAGCATCCACCCAAAGGGGACCTCGGCAAGGTCGGTGGGGCGTGGTCACCTTCGGGCTGGACGTGGGCTGTCCGGATATCCGACGCAGCCGGACGTTACGTCCGGCTTCCGTATCCGCACAGTCCGGAGGCGATCCCGTCCGCGCCGGACATCGTTGCCGACGCGTACCGGGCCCTCCGATGAATCGTCACGCCGAGGCCGGCTCCATCGCGCCATCGGCCGAATCGGACGACGATCCGAGCGGATGATCCGCCCCGCGCGCCGCCGCGCGCCCCGCGCGGTACCCGAACACCAGCGCGGGCCCGAGTGTCCCGCCCGCACCGCCGTAGACCATGCCCGTCGGGGCGGCCATCACGTTCCCTGCCGCGAACAGGCCCGGGATCACGCAGTTGTCGACGTCGAGAACGGCACCGTCCGCATCGGTGCGCGGACCGCCCTTGGTGCCGAGTGTGCTGCTGTGGATCTGCACGGCGTAGAAGGGCGCTCGCGCGACGGGACCGAGCGTCGATCCGACACCGGGGTACTCGCTCTTGTCGCCGACGAATCCGTCGTAGATGCTCTCGCCCCGGCGGAACTCGGTGTCGCGGCCGCGGGCGACGTCCTCGTTCCACCGCGCGAGCGTCGCCTCGAGTGCCCCGGCCGGCACGTCGATCAGCCGGGCCAGCTCGGCCGGTGTGTCCGCCCGGATCACCCACTCCGGCGCCTCGGTGCCCGGAGCCGCGCCGAACGCGCCGTATTTGTCGAGGTGGTCCGCGTCGAAGATCAGCCAGCACGGCTGGTTGAGGTAGTCGAATTCGTGAGCGTCGAGCTGATGGAATGCACCGCCGAGCGCGTTGTAGTTGGTCGCCTCGTTGGTGAACCTGCGCCCGAGGCGGTTGACCATGATCGAATGCGGCGCGGTGCGTTCGCGGTGCACGAGTTGCACGGCCTGTACACCGTTCGCCTGCTGTCCCGGCAGCACGGCCACGGGCGCCCACCACGCTTCGCGCATGTTCCCGAGCTGTGCGCCCACGCGCATCGCCATGCGGAGCCCGTCACCGGTGGACGTGGGCACCGTGGCAGGGTGCCGGAGGGGTCCGCGCAGGAAGTCGCGGCAAAGGTCCTCGTCCCATTCGAATCCGCCGGTGGCGAGCACGACGCCGCGTCGCGCGTGAACATCATGGGTGCCGTCCGGCCCCTCGAAGGTCACCCCGGAGATCCGGCCCTGCTCGCCACGGAGCAGGCGCACGCCACGCTCGGCGGTGTACACGGCGACGCCGTCGTCCAGGCAGCCTTGGAGCAGCGCGGCGATCATGCCGCGGCCGAGCCCCTCGACGTCCTCGCGTTCCCTTCCGGCGAGCACCTCGGGCGGCAGATGCCCGGTACCACCACCGATCGGGGTTTCGCCCACGGTCATCCGTCGCGGCACGCCGACGAGTTTGTCCTGCCAGCGACCGAGGTCGATGAAGCTGAACAGGCCCGGCTCGAGCGACCGCCCGCCTCCGGGCATACCACCGGGACGCTCGGGGTGATAGTCGGGATATCCGGGCACCAGCTGCATCTTCAGCGGCGTGGTGCCGAGCCAGTCGAGGAGTTCGGGGACGGTGTCGACGAAAGCCTGTGCCAGCTCGGGCAGGATCATGCCGTTCGAGAGCGATTCGAGGTAGGCGAGGGCGTGCTCGCGGGAATCCTCGATGCCCGCTTCGGCGGCGTACCGATTGTTCGGCAGCCATGCCACCGCACTGGACAGGCACGTCGTCCCGCCGAGCAGCTCACCCTTCTCGAACACCGCGACGGTGGCGCCTGCGCGGGCTGCGGACAGCGCGGCGCACAGCCCGGCTGCGCCACTACCGAGAACGACAACGTCGTAGGTTTCGGGAATATCGTTGTCCTGCATTGCTATACCTCGATCGATGTGAGATTCGTGAGAACCGTGCCGTAGTGGTGGACCGGCGCCGCATACCGGACCTCGAGTCGCCGTTCGGCGAAGCGCCAGCGGTCGTCGCTGCGCACGTAGCGGTCGTGGTACCGCAACGCCAGCACGTACTGCACTCCCCCTTGCGCGTATTCGACGTGACTCGGGACCACACCCTGGGCCGTGTTCTCGCCGGTGAAGTCCACGACGCCGGGATGCGGGGTGTGGACACTGGCCCCGTCGTAGGTCTCGAGGGTCCTGCGGACATACGCGACGATGGCGTCCCGTCCGTGCAGGGTGCCGGACAGACCGACGAGCATTGCGTCGGGCGCGTACAGGTCGGCGAGACCTTCCATGTCGTGATCGTCGACGACGAGCGCATAGCGTGCGGTGAGCCCGCCGATCGCGACGACGTCGTCGGCCCGCCCGCTCCGTTCTCCGTGGCCGGTCACTATTTCACCAGCGCGCCGGCGTCGATCGGCATGGCGATGCCGGTGACGTAACGGGACTGTTCGCCGGCGAGGAAGAGCACTGCGTTGCTCACGTCGTCGGGATGCACGAAGGGAACGTCGAGGGCATGCATGCCGTGGAGAAGGGGCTCCACGTCGTCGCGAGTGGGTTTGTCGGCGTCGGGCAGGAACAGCTTGTAGATGGCGTCGTTGAGCAGCATGCGTGTATCGACGTTGGTGGGCAGCACCGCGTTGACCCGAATACCTTCCGGTCCCAGCTCGTTCGAGAGACTGCGCATGATGCCGAGCACACCGTGCTTGGCCGCGGCGTAGTGCGCGTTGTTGGGTAGGCCCTTGAGGCCTGCGATCGAGCTGATGAGGATGATGCTGCCGCCGCTCCCACCGGCACGCAGGTGCGGAATCGAGGACTTGACGGTGTTCCACACGCCGGTGAGGTTGATGTCGATCATGTCGCGCCACACCTCGTCGGTGAGGTCCTCGACCGCATAACTACCGGCGATCCCGGCGTTGGCCACGACGACGTCCAGGCGACCGAACGTTTCGACGCCGCGCGCGAGAACCTTTGTCACCGCGGCGGGGTCGCGAACATCCGCGACGGTCGCCTGGATTCGCCGCCCTTCGGCTTCGACGAGTCGTACGGTCTCGTCGAGGTCCGCCGGAGTGGCCATGTCGTAGGGTGCACCTCCTACGGGGGCACACAGATCGAGCGCGATGATGTCGGCTCCCTGACGAGCCAGGCGCACAGCGTGATTGCGTCCCTGCCCGCGCGCCGCCCCGGTGACGAATGCGACCTTGCCGTCGAATCCCATCGAACAACCACCCTTCAATCGATGAATATGATTATGCTCACATCGTTCGATGCCCGTCAACGGGTTCTTCCGTTGTCGGGATTCGAAAACTGCTGGGGTGCAACAGCTCACTGCGACCCCGAACGCACCCCGTCTCCGGAACCGCGACGCGCCCCCGGAGTGAACCGGGCCGGCATCTTCTTCCAGCCAGGGTTGACCGCTTGATGGGCGAACGGCAGGACTCCGTCGTGCACGATCTCGTAGTCCGGCATCCTGCCGAGAATCTGGCCGAGCATTTCGACCGCCAGGGCACGGGCGATATGCGAACCGGCACAGCGATGAACACCCATCCCGAACGACGTGTGCCGGTTCGGCCATCGATCGATATCGACGGTGTCCGGGTTCTCGAAAGCGGTGACATCCCGGTTCGCCGAGGCCCAGCTCAGAAGCACCCGATCGCCCGTCCGGAAGGGACGGCCACCGAACTCGACGTCGCAGGTGACGGTGCGCGCCAATGCCTGCGTGGGCGAGAAGACACGGAGGAACTCCTCGACTGCCCGGGGGAGCTTCTCCGGGTGTTCGATCAGAGTGCGGCGCAACTCGCGATCGTCGTCGAGGTACATCAACGTCTGGCCCACGAGCGACGCGGTGGTGCCCACACCACCCGAGATCAGCAGTTCCGCCATCGCGAACACCTCGTCGTCCGTCAACGGACGATCGTCGACCTGCGAAGTGACCAGATGGGTCAGCACATCATCGCGCGGCTCGATGCGACGCTGCGCGATCGCCGATCTCAACTGCCTTTCCATCCAAGGAAATTCGACGTCGATCGCGTGCGCGAACTCCGCAGTGCCCGGAAGCTCGGACAACGCGGCGTGATGCGCGTGTGCATATCGCTCCCAGTCCTCGGGCGGCAGTCCGAGCCAGGCGATCGTCACCACCGCGGGCACCCCGATGATCGTCGCGAAGTCGCAACGGCCGTCCTCGATCACCCGGTCGATGAACCACGTCGTGTACTTCTCGATCGTGGGGCGCAGATGTTCGACAGCGGCCGGTGCCGTCAACGGATTGATCAGTTTCCGGTACTTGCGGTGCTCCGGTGGATCGAGCTCCACCGGAATATGATGGTTGACCGGAGTTTTGGGGATCACCGTCGCCAGGCCGTCGCCCCCGTACGGGCACCGCGCCGACGAGAACACCTGATCGTCACGTGCGGCTTCGAACACGCTCTCGTAGTCCGTGAACACCCAGAAGCCGTCGTGTCTCGGCGAACGAACCACCGGACCGAGTTCACGCAGTCGTCGATAGGACGCCACCGGGTCGGCGGCGTGTTCAGGCGAGTTGTGATCGAAATCTGCTTCGGGACAGACCGGTTCGATGATTCGGTCATCGAGGGACATCACACCGCTCCTGTCGTGGTCGGAAACCGGCCGTCCGGCCGGCTCTCCAGTGCATGCGCGTCGATCGCGGTGATCTCGCTCAGGCCGGGCACGATGTCGCGTCCCAGGTCGTCGAGGTAGGCCACGACCTCGTCCGAGCTCATGTCGGGCCACTGGGCGCGCACGATCACCGGATCCACCGGCACCTGCGCGGCGAGATCCCGCAACTGCGCCAGGCATTCGCCGGGGGTGCCGACGATCGCTTCCTTCTCCGCGACCTGCCTGAACTGTTCCCGCAGGGCGTCGGCGTCCCGGGTCACCAGTTCCCGCTGCGCGTACGCCAGCAGGCGGTCCCGGGCCATCGATTCGAACCGGGCGAATGCCGCCTCGGTCGTGCGTCCCGGCACGATTTCCCGTCGCAACGGATGCCTCGCCACCAGTGGCCGGCCGTGCTTCCGCCGCGCCTGCGCATACACGTCGAACATGCGGCGCATGTCCGAGGTCCTGGTTTCCGGCGTCACCGGCCATGCGTCGCCGAGCCTCGCCGAGCGCCGCACACCCGAATCGCGCAGCGCGCCGATCCAGATCGGCGGATGGGGATCCTGCCACGGCCGGATGTGGGTCCGAACTCCGTCGAGGGTCCAGAACCGGCCGTGGAAGGTCACTTCGTCCTGCGTCCACAACATGCGCACGATCTGCAGCGCCTCGTCCATCATCGCGAACCGCTGATCGAAGTCCACGCCGAACGCGGTGAACTCCTCGCGGCGGTATCCGGCACCGGCGCCGACGACGAGTTGTCCCCGGGTGAGGATGTCGAGGGTCGCCAGTTCCTCGGCGAGCGCGACCGGATGGAACAGCGGGACCTGCACCACCATGGTGCCGATCCGCACCCCGAGATCCAGTTCGGCCGCGATCCGGGCGAGTGTCGGAATCGGTTGCAGCCAGCGCAAATTGCCGTACAGATAGTGGTGGCCCATCACGATGTAGCGCACCCCGTTGCGCTGCGCGGCCTCGACCTGCCTCAACAGACCGTCGAGATGCTCGCGCGGCGACAGTGTGGTGTGCACGTCGCCGAGGATCACACCGAGTTCCATACCGCTCTCCTATCCCGCAGGTGCCTCCACCTCGTTCGCCAGCAACGCCCGCAGCCGCGCCTTGGCGACCTTGTCCAAGGTCGAACGCGGCAACTCGTCGACGAGCCGGATCTGCCGCGGCCGTTTGAAGTCCGACAGCATGCGCTCACACGCCGCCTCGATGTCGGACACGAGACCGTCCGCCGCCCGCTCGGTGGCGATGACGAACGCGACCGGCACATCGCCGAGCATGTGGTCGGGTGCGGCGACCACCGCGACCTCCCGCACACCCGGCACCGCCGCCACCACCCGCTCGACCTCGGCCGCGGCCACGTTCTCGCCGCCGACCTTGAGCATGTCCTTGGCCCGCTCCACATATCGGAGCCGACCCGTCCGATCGCGGCTCACCCGGTCGCCGGTGCGGAACCACCCGGACTCGGTGAACGCGTCGCGGGTGGCCTCGTCGTTCCGGTAGTACCCCGCGAACAACGACACGCCCACCACACCGCGCACCCAGAGCTCCCCCACGACGCCCGGCTCGACGGCGAGCCCGTCCTCGTCGACCACCGCCACCGCGTATTCGGGTGCCGGCAGCCCCATCGTCCCGTCCGGGTCGGGGTGGTCGAGCTCGCTCACCACCGGGTGCGACACCGTCTCGGTCATCCCGAACCAGCCGGTCGTGCGAATACCGGTGGGTCCCCACAGCACGCTGGTGCTGCCCGACCAGTGCCGGTACCGGTGATCGTCGGGGACCGGTCGGGCGGCAAGTGCACGCAGCATGAACGACACCACCGACACCCACGTGCAGCGCTGCCGCACCGACACGTCCCAGAATCGGGACGCCGAGAACCCGGGGGTGAGGACGATGCTCGCCCCCACCCACAGCAACCCGAGAAACGAATAGCCCAGCGCGTTGGTGTGGAACAGGGGCAGCGTGATCAGCCCGGTGTCGTCGGGGCGCAGTCCCGCGTGGGCCGCATTGGTCCGTGCCGCCCACAGACAGTTCGTGTGTGTCCAGACCACCGCCTTGGGCCGGGCGGTGGTACCCGACGTGTACTGGACGGTGGCCGCTGCCATCGGATCGATGCGCACCGGGGTGGGGACGTCCGCGATGCCGGTGAGCTCGGCGAGCGGGCCGTCCGTAGCGTCACCGAACGCGTCGGTTCCGGTGGTCGTCACGGTCCACGACAGGCCCGGCATCGCCGCGGCGACCGTGTCCGCGAAGCGGGTGCCGACGAGCGCGGCGCGCGGCGCGGCATGCTCGTCGAAGTAGGCGAGTTCGTCGGCGCTGCTGCGCGTGTTCAGGCACACCGCGACCGCGCCGATCGACACGATCGCCGACCATCCGGCGAGGAAGTCGGGGCAGTTGTCCATCAGGAGCACGACGCGATCGCCGGGTGCGACGCCGCGAGCCTGCAGTCCCGCGGCGAGCCGGTCCACGGCGATGCCGAACTCCTCGTACGTCCACGACTGCGCGGCGGCACCAGTGTGGGGCTCCCACGTCAGGAACACCTTGTCCGGGACGGCGTTGCGGTACCGGGCCAGAAGCCACGGCACGGTGCGATCACCGAACGGCGCGCGAATCTCGTCGCCCGGAACATGACCGGCGGCAAGCGGATACGCGGGAGCGACGGCGGGGTTCACGACGGCACCTGCCAATTGAGGTGCTTGATCCGGAAGAACTCCGCGAACCCGTCCTCCCCCATCTCGACCCCGGTGCCGCTGCGTTTGGAACCACCCCACGGGACGTCGGGGCGCATCGGCCCACCGCCGTTGATCGCGACGGTGCCGGTGTCGAGGCGTTCGGCCACGGCGAGGGCCTCGTCGAGGTCACCGAACACGCCGGCGTTGAGTCCGTACGGGGAGTCGTTGGCGACGGCGACGGCCTCCTCGACAGTGCGGTACGGCAGCACCACCGCGACCGGTGCGAACAGCTCGTCGCGGCAGATCTCGTCGTCGTTGGAGACGCCGGTGACCAGGGTCGGGGGCAGGAACCAGCCGGGTCCCGCGGGACGATCCCCGGCGACGGCGACGCGGCCCCCGCCCGCGACGGCCCGCTCGAGGTAGCCGCGAACCCGCGCGAGATGCTCGGCCGAGACGAGCGGCCCGACCTCGGTGCGTTCGTCGAACGGATCACCCGTAGGCACCGATTCCTCGATGAACGCTGCTGCCCGGCCGAGGAATTCGTCGACCCGGTCCTCCGGCACGAGGATCCGGGTGGTGGCGCCGCAACCCTGGCCGGCGTTGCGGCAGAAACGCAGGACCGACGGCCCGACCACGGCATCGAGGTCCGCGGACGGAAGCAGAATGTTCGGTGACTTGCCACCCAGTTCGAGCACCACCTTCTTGTGGGTCGCCGCTGCCTGCGCCATCACGGCGGAGCCGACCGCAGACGAACCGGTGAAGCTCACCATGTCCACGTCGGGGTGCGAGCTGAGGACGGTGCCTGCCTCCGGGCCTCCGAGGACGAGGTTGAGCACCCCCGGCGGAACTCCTGCTTCGTCGGCGAGCCGCATGAACGCCAGCGCGGTCAGAGCCCCGCGCGGAGACGGCAACAGCACGACGCTGCATCCTGCGGCGAGTGCGGGCGCGACCTTCCACGAGATCATGTTGAGTGGGTAGTTGTACGGCACGATCGCCGAGACCACACCGATCGGTTCGCGCACCAGCACGCTGTCCGACGCGACCGGTCCGCGGATCCCCGGCAATTGCTCCCGGTAGCCGCCACGCGGGCCGCGCTCGGCGGCATCGGCGAACCAGCGGAAGTTCACGGCGGGCTGCCCCACCTGCAGGGCACGGGTGAGGGTGATCGGTGAGCCGACCTCCCGCACCACGAGGTCGACGAGCTCGTCGGCGCGATCGTCGATCAGGTCGGCGATCCGGCGCAGCACCTTGGCGCGCCGGTCGGGTTCGGCGGTACGCCACGTCCCCGCGTCGAAGCTGCGACGTGCGGCCCTCACCGCCGCGGTGACCTGCTCGGCGTCGGCCTGACGCCACCGGGCGATCACCTTCTCGGTGGCGGGGTCGATCGAGTCGACGGGCTCGCCCCGGCCGATGTCCCACCGTCCGTCGATGTACACCGATGCGCCGTTCACGACCGCACCTGCCTTTCGGGAAGGTCGATGTCGAGAATCAGTGACTGGTAGGACTTTCCGTGCGGGTCCACTCGCAGCGACTTGGACACGCCTCCGGCCAGGGCTTCGGTGAGGACGAAGTTCAGGCAGCAGTTGACCGGGATCTCGTAGCGCGTCACGGTGCCCGCAACGAGATCCCCGAACGTCTTCGCGACGAGTTCGGCGGTGAGCACCTCCCGCAGCCACTCGTAGTCACCGTCGTCGTGGGGGAACACGCAGATGTTGCTGACATCGCCCTTGTCACCCGAGCGGCTGTACGCCACCTCGCGCAGTTTCATGCCGAGATCACCTCCACGGACAGCGGCACGTCGCTGCGCGGCAGCAGCGCCGGTGTCACGACGATCGCGGGCACGACCGAGGTGACCACGCCACCGCCACCGGCCGGCCCGAAGTACAGGTATTCGATTTCGTAGGCTGCCGCCTTGGCGACATCGGCGTAGAGGGCGCGGGCGGCGAGCCGCAATCGCACCTCGGCCGGCTCCCCACCGCGCATCCGATCACCGAAAAGGGTGTTCACACCGTGCAGTTCGATGCGCAGTTCCTCGATGCGATCGCGGATCGGCTCGAGCCTCTTCCGCACGATCTCCTCGGCGCGGCGCGCCCGATCGACGCATCCCGGTCCGCCGTAGGAGATTTCGGCGACAGCTTTGTAGCCGAGATCGACACCGACGAGCACCTTCAACGTGTCGGGCCGCGCCGCACCGCGCGCGCCGGACAGACGCACCCTGTCCGCGCCGGCCTCCTCGAGGTGCACGCCGCTGAAGTCGGCGGTCACGTCCGGTGTGAGATACTGTGCCGGATCGTGGATCTCGTAGTAGAGCTGCGTGCGGGTGGTGCGCACGTCCACCGCACCGCCGGTGCCGTCGAGTTTGGTGACGACCAGTTCGTCGTCGTCGATCTCGGCGAGCGGGAAGCTCAGGTTGTGCGGATCCGGCACCACCCGGTACGGCGGATCCTCGAAATTGCCGCCGGTGCTGTGCACTCCGCATTCCAGGAGATGCCCGGCCAGCGTGGCGGTGGCGACCCGGTCCCAGTCGTCGAGCGACCATCCGAGTTCGTGGCAGATGGGGCCCACGAACAACGACGGATCGGCCACTCGCCCCCCGAGAACGATCTGCGCGTCCTGCTGCAGGCATTCCACGACCGGGTCGGCGCCGATGTAGGCGTTGGCGGAGACGATCCGGTCGCCGAGCGCGCGGGTGGTGGTCCCCAGTTCGGGTAGCTCGAGGTCGTGCGTGAGCACGGTGTCGCGGACATCGTCACCGCGGATGATGCCGATACGGGTGCCGGTGATACCGAGCCGGGCGAGACCGGAAGCGAAATCCGAGGCGGCCGCGTCCGGATTTGCGGCACCGAAGTTCCCGACCACTCTGCCGCCGGCTTCGAGGAAATTCTTCAGGATCGGGACGAGCGCGCCGATCCGCTCGTCCTGACCGGCACCCGGATCGCCCATCCGGCGGATCTGTGCGAGCGCCATGGTGCGCTCGGCGAGGCAGTCGAAACCCATGTAGGTGACGCGTCCGCTGTCCGCCATCGCGGCAGCGGTGTCGAGCCGGTCGTTGGCGTAGGCCGAGCCCGATCCGATGTTCAGGCGCATGGTCCTGTCCCCTCCTGGTGCGTCGTCTGCTGCATCGGGGCATATTCGAGTCCGGGTCGAGTTCGCGGTGAACTCGACCCGGTCCTCGGGATGTGGGGATCTACGGTGCGCTGATCACCTCGGCCGCGGCGAGCGCGGCGAGGTCGTCCGCGGTGAGGCCGAGACGGGCGGCGAGCACCTCGTGGGTGTGCTCACCGATCGTGGGCACACCGTCGTAGGTGGGTCCGGAGTAGCTCCCCAGGTGCAGAACCGGACCGGGCGTGAGCACGCCCTTCATGATCTCGTTGCCGGTGATCTCGACAAGGGTGCGTTCCTGGAAGTGAGGATCTGCCACCACATCCGCGGCGTCGTTGACCGGTGCCGACACGACCTCGAACTTCTCGAGGGTCTCCAGCACGCTTGCGCGCGGCATCGAGCCCACCCATTCCTTGACGAGGGCCTGCACCTCGTCGTTGTTCTCGAGCCGAGCCGCGTTGGTCGCGAACCGCGGGTCGTCGATGATCTCGGGCTTGCCCATCGCGGCGAACAGCCGCTTGGCGATGCCCTGGTTCGACGCGGCGATCGACAGGAATCGTCCGTCCTGCGCCTCGTAGATTCCTCGTGGCGAGGCCGCTCCGGTGGCGTTGCCGATGCGCTGCTGGATCTCCCCGAGAGCGGTGTAGCGCAGGAACATGTCCCCGATGATGAACATCAGCGGCTCGTACAGCGCGACGTCGACGACGTCACCCTGTCCGGTGCGTTCCCGCTTGTACAGGGCCATGGACACACCCATCGCGGCCGACAGGCCGGCGATCGAGTCGGCGAACCCGAACGGCGGCGACGTCGGCGGCGAATCGGGCCAGCCGTTGACGTGCGCGAATCCGCTGGCCGTTTCCGCGACGGTCCCGAACCCGGGCAGTGTCCGGTTCGGCCCCGTCTGGCCGAAGCCGGACACGCGGGCGAGGACGAGGCCGGGGTTCTCGGCGCTGAGTGCCTCGTACCCCAGACCCCATTCCTCGAGCCGGCCGGGACGGAACGACTCGACGACGACGTCGACCTCCGCCGCGAGCTTGCGCACCAGTTCGCGGCCCTGCTCCGAACGCAGGTCGATGCCGAGCGACTTCTTGCCTGCGTTGAGCCGCGAGAAGCCCAGCGACAAACCTTCCTTCTGCGGAACCCATTGGCGGGCGAAGTCACCGGTCGTCGGATCTTCGACCTTGACGACCTCCGCACCGAAGTCGCGCAGCATGCGCCCCGCGGTGGGTGCCGCGTACATCGTCCCCAGTTCGAGCACCTTGATGCCCGCGAGCGGGCCCACACCGGATGCGTTCATCGTCGTCTCCCAGCCTTCTCGTCGACCGCCGTCGCGGCGTTTCTCGTCGACTGTCGTCTCAGCGTCGAACAATGTTCGGGCGGTTCAGATCCGCCACTGGATGTGCTTGACCTCGAGGTATTCGCGCATACCCCACTCACCGAGTTCGCGGCCCACACCGGACTTGCCGTAGCCACCGAACGGGGCATCCGGCCGCATCGCGCCGCCACCGTTGATCCACACCGTACCGGCACGGATCTGCTCGGCGACGCGGCGCGCCTCGACGGGGTCGTCGCACCACACGTTCGCGGCGAGACCGTACGGGGTGTCGTTGGCGAGGCGGATGGCTTCCTCGGTGTCCTTGAACGGCAGGATCACCGCGACGGGTCCGAAGATCTCCTCCTGGACGGCGCGGGCGTCGTGCGGAAGATTGCCCAGTAGAACAGGATTGACGAACCAACCACGCTCGGGCAGCGGCTTGGTGACCTCGAGCAGCTTCTTGCCGCCCTCGGCGACCGAACCGTCGATGTAGCCCCGGACCCGTGCCTGGTGATCGGGGCGGATCATCGGCCCGATGTTGGTGGCGCGATCCCACGGATCTCCCACCACCATCTGATCGAACGCGGATGCGCCGGCTTCGAGGAATTCGTCGTAGACGGCCTCGTGGACGAGCAGTCGTGCCAGCGCCGCGCAGCCCTGGCCGCCGTTACGGGACCAGCGCAGGTGCATCTCGACGGCGATCTTCTGCACGTCCACCCCGGGCAGCACGATGTTGGGCGACTTCCCGCCGAGCTCGAGGGTCACGCCCGCGAGGTTCGCGGCCGCCTGCTCCATGATCTTCGCGCCGACACCGTCGGACCCGGTGAACGAGACCCGGTCGACCCCGGGATGCGACGACAGCCGCTGCCCGACGTCGGCGCCTCCGACGACCACGTTCATCACGCCCGGGGGCAGACCGGCTTCACGGATGAGGTCGCCGAGGAACAGGGTGGTCAGCGGGGTACGCGGCGACGGCAGCAGCACCACCGTGCAGCCGGCGGCGAGTGCGGCACCGAACTTGAAGATCGCCAGGTTGAGCGGGTAGTTGTAGCCGGTGATCGCCGCAACCACGCCGACGGGCTGGTACACCACGTCGCTCATGGTGGGGACCGGCTTGTCGTACTCGCCGAGGTGGATGGTGCGGTCGGTCTTCGCGGCTTCCGCCGCCCACCGCAGGTGCTCGTCGACGGCCATCTTGACCTGGAGGTATTCGGCGAGGGAGACGGGGGTGCCGACCTCGTTGACGATCGAGGGCAGCAGCCGGTCGGCGGCCTTCTCGAGCACGTCCGCGAAGCGGTGGATGTGGCGGGAGCGTTCCTCACCGCTGAGTGCCGACCACGCGGGGAAGGCCTCGCGTGCAGCCGCGACCGCGGCGTCGACCTGGTCGAGGGAGGCCCCGCCGACCGTGGCGATGACCTGCTCGGTCGCCGGGTTGTACACGTCCCAGGTGTCACCTGCGGGCTCGACCTCGCGGTCGCCGACGAGCAGGGTGCGAGTCTCGGGAACCCAATCCTTCAAGGGGAATTCGGTCTCGGCTGCTGCAGTCATCTCAGGCACCTTCCTCGGTCGTGGGGCGCTTCATCATCAGGCCGACGCGCTCGAGCAGGCAGACGAGTTCGTCGCGCTGGTTGAATCCCTTGTGCTCGAACCACACGATGCCGCTGTCGGTGCGGCTCTCGGATTCACGCTTCTTCAGAATGGTGGTCTCCGCGCGCAGTGTGTCGCCGTGGAAGACCGGGTTGGGGAACTTGACCTTGTCGTAGCCGAGGTTCCCGAGGGTGGTCCCCATGGTCAGCTCGGGAACGTGGAACGCGCCGATCAACGCGACGGTGAACAGGCTGTTCACCACCCGCTGCTTGTGGATCGTCGTCTTGCAGAACTCCTCGTCGAGGTGCAACGGCTGGATGTTCATCGTCAGCGAGGTGAACATCACGTTGTCCATCTCGGTGACGGTGCGCGTCATCGCGTGCTTGTAGTGCTTCCCCACCTCGAACTCTTCGAAGTACAACCCGCGCATCAGCGTTCGCCCTTCCTCAGGATCGCCTCGGCTCGATCGAGCCATTGAATTGCCTTGTCGTAGTGGGCCTTGTCGATGTGCAGCCCGCGATAACGGAGCGCACCGACGCCCTCGGCTTCGGCCTTCTCGTAGGCCTCGGCCATCCCCCGGTAGAACTCGAGGTCCTCCTGCGACGGGCTGAACACGTCGTTGACGGTCGCCACGTGCGTGGGATGGATCGCGATCATGCCGCGGAAGCCGAGTTGCCTTCCGCGGACCGCGAACTCGCGTAGACCGTCGAGGTTCTCGAGGTCCTCCCACAGCCCGGTCAGGGCATGGATACCCGCTTCGCGGCACGCCAGCAGCACCCGGCTGCGCAGGTACAGCGTCTCGAGCCCTTCGGGTGTCCACTCGTAGCCGACCTCGCGGGCGATGTCGGCGTGTTCGGCGGACGGCCCGATCATCGCACCCACCCGCGGTGACGCCGACGCGACCTCACGGCTGTTCTGGATCGCCTTGACCGTTTCGACCGGCACGATGTATTCGAGATCGTCGACGCCGTTGCGCATCTCGAAGTGGTCGAGCAGCGCGTCGTACTGCAGGACGTCGGTGGCCTGCTCGATCTTCGGGGCGAAGATCCCCGTCAGTCCCGGCACGACGACCGCTTCGAGATCGGCGCCGGTCAGGCGTGTGGCGAGCGGGTTCACCCGCACGAACAACCCGACCTCGGTGTTCGTTTCACGCACGCGCGCAATGGACTCGGCGACGGTGGCACGCGCCGCTTCCTTTTCCGCGGCCGGCACCGAGTCCTCGAGGTCGAGGACCACGCAGTCGGCTCCGGCCGCGATGGCCTTGTCCACCCACTGCGGCCGGTGCCCCGGGACGAACAGGATCGAACGATACGGCTGCACGACGTCCTCCTAGTAGCTGCGGGGCAGGCCGAGCACGTGTTCGGCGGTGTAGTTGAGAACCATTTCCTGACTGATCGGCGCGATCCGCATGAGCCGCGCTTCGCGGAAGTACCGCTCGACGTGGAACTCCTTGCCGTAGCCGAAACCACCGTGCGTCTGCAGTGCGACGTCGGCGGCGTAGAAGCCGGCCTCCGCGCACAGGAACTTCGCGGCGTTCGCCTCGCGACCGCACGGCAGCCCCTGGTCGACCATCCACGTGGCCTTGTCCAGCACCGCCTGGGCCGCGTCCAGGCGGATCCGGGCCTCCGCGAGCTGGAAGGCGATGCCCTGGTTCTGTCCGATCGGGCGACCGAAGACCTCACGCTGCTTGGCGTAGTCGACGCCCCGGCGCAGCGCGGCCTCACCGATGCCGAGTGCGGCGTTCGAGGCGATCACGCGTTCGGCGTTGAGACCACCGAGGATCGTGCGGAAACCGTGGCCGACCTCGCCGACGACGTCCTCGTCGGCGACGAACAGCTCGTCGATGAACAGTTCGTTGGTGTCGACCGCATTGCGGCCCATCTTCGGGATCGGCCGGATCTGCACCTTGTCCCGGTCCATCTCGGCGAACATCAGCGTCATGCCGGCGGTGCGCTTGGCGTTCTCGTCGCGCGGGCTCGTGCGGCACAGCAGGAGCATGCGCTCGGCCTCCTGTGCCTTCGTGATCCACACCTTCTTGCCGGACACGAGCCACCCTCCGTCGACCTTCTTCGCGAAGGTGCGGATGTTGGTCGTGTCGGTGCCGGCGTCGGGTTCGGTGACGGCGAACGACGTGTGCAGCTCACCGGTGACGACGCGCGGCAGGTACTTGCGCTTCATCTCCTCGGAACCGTGGTGGATGATCGGCTCGAATCCGAAGATGCCGATGTGGACCGCGCTGCATCCGCCCATGCCCGCACCCGAAGCGGCGATCTCACGTTCGACGATCGCGGCCTCGGTGACGCCGAGGCCTCCGCCGCCGTATTCCTCCGGCACCGTGAGGCCCATCCAGCCGCCGTCGGCCATCGCGTTGTAGAACTCCCACGGGAACTCGTGGGATTCGTCGTGTTCGGCCCAGTACTCGTCGGGGAATCGCTTGCACAGCTCGCGAATTCCCTTTCTGATCTCTTCGTGGGTCTCGTTGGGGGTGAAGTCCATCTCGAAAAGCCTTCCTCGGCTGTCAGACCGCCTGCACCGTGGCGCGGTCGGTGTCACGAACCGCGGTGCGGTCGTACGTATCGGGGGTGACGCCCTCTTCGCGCAGGGCGGCCTTGCGCACCTTCTCGGACGGCGTCTTGGGCAGTTCGTTCACGAAGCGCAGGTAGCGGGGGATCGCGAAGGCCGGCACCCGGCCGTCGCACCACGAGAGAATCTCCTGGGGATCGGGAGTCCCGTTGCCGTTGCACACGACGGTGGCGAGCACTTCGTCCTCACCGCCCTCGACGTCCGCCGGCACACCGATCACCGCGCATTCGACGACCGCCGGGTGGCCCAGCACCGCCTGCTCGATCTCGTACGAACTGATGTTCTCGCCCCGGCGGCGCAGCGCGTCCTTGTAGCGGTCCACGAAGTAGAACCAGCCGTGCTCGTCCTTCTTCAGTGCATCGCCGGTGTGGAACCACAGGTTGCGCCACACTTCGAGTGTCTTCTCGGGCATATTGTAGTAGCCCATGCTGCAGGTCCAGGGCTGGACCGGGCGGACCACGAGTTCACCGACCTCTCCGATCTCGACCTCTCGGTCGGTTTCCGGATCGACCAAGCGGATGTCGAACCATTGTGACGCGGCAAGCCCCGCAGCGCCCGGCGGACGCGGCACACCGTAGGGGGCGATGATCGGCGCGCACGTCTCGGTCAGCCCGAACGCGTCGACGAACGCTTCGATGCCGTAGCGCTTCTTGAAGTCCTCGACGATGGAGCTCGCCGTCGGCGCAGCGTAGACGCACCGAAGCTGGTTGTCGAGGTCGTTGTCACGCGGCGGCTGCTTCCAGGCGAAGTCCATCATCACACCGACGAAGTTGGTGACGGTGACGCCGTCGTCGCGCACGTGGTCGATCCATCGGCTCGCGCTGAACTTCGGGCGCACCACCGCCCGCGCGCCGGCGATCAGCGCCGGGTACACGGCCATGAACTGGGCGTTGCCGTGGAACAGCGGCGTCGTAGTGAGGTACGTGTCGTCCTTCGTCAGCCGGGTGAAGCAGACGACCTCCTGGGCGAAGAAGTAGAGCTGGGAATGGGGCATGGCCACGCCCTTGGACGGGCCGGTGGTGCCCGACGTGAAGAAGATCGCGCCGAGTTCCTCGGGCGCCGCCTGCGGCAGGTCCGCGATCTCACCGGTTTCGAGCGTCTCCCACTCGTCGGCTTCCCAGCCGTGCGACCTCAGGAGTTCGATTGCTGCACTGCGATTTCCGCTCGCATCGTCGATGACCCAGAACTTCTCGATACCCCGCGCGTGTTCGGCGATCGCGACGAACCGCTGCGCATAGGCGGCGTCGATCACGGCCCACCGAGGCTCGACGGTGACGACCTGATGGCGCAGGAACTCGCCCTCGTAGTTGGTGTTGATGGGCACCTCGACCAGGTTGCCGACCGCGGCCGCGAACCAGGTCCGCACCAGTCGCGACGAGTTCTGCGCCATGATCACGACGCGGTCGCCCGCGTCGGCGCCGTCCCGGTACCACTGGCTCGCGATCGTCTCGGCCGACCTGAGCATTTGCGCGTAGGTGAACCGGCAATTCTCGTCCGGGGTCACCAAGAACTCCGAATCCGGCTGGGATGCAGCGTATGTCCTCAGCACGTGATCGAGAGTCCAGGTCTCGGGATCCGGGAACGTGGGCTGGAGATCGGTGTAGGTCTGCATCATGTCAACTCTCGGTTCGGGGGAATCGCAGTGATCGAGGGGACCACTTCCTTGCCGAGTCGAGCGATGGCGGCGATCGTCTCGTCCGCGTCCATCGTCGGCCACTGCGGTCGCATCAGCAGCGGATCGACAGGAAGTGTGGTCACGAGATCGGTGAGCTGCGCGACGACCTGTTCGGGATCGCCGACGACGGCGTGGCCCGACACCGCCTTCGCGAACTCGTTCTCGAGATCCGTCCCCTTCATGACGTCGAGTCCCTTGTTCATGTAGGTGAGGTAGCGGCCCTGCGCCACCCGCGCGTACTCCTGCATCGCCTGCTCACGGGTATCGGCGACGAGCACATTGCGGCGCAGCGGCTGCGGGGCGAACTCCTTGCCGCGCTCGGCGAACAGGTCGCGGACGACGCGGAATCGCTCGAGGACTTCCTCTTTCGGGGTCTCCGGCGGAGTCGCGTAGGCGTCGCCGTACTTTCCTGCACGACGCACGCCGGCCATGGCGTGCGCTCCGATCCAGATCGGCGGGTGCGGGTCCTGCACCGGACGCAGATGCGGCTTGACACCCTCGAGCTGGAAGTACTTGCCCTGGAAGGAGACTTCGTCTTCCGTCCACAGCTTCTTCATGACCTGGAGCGACTCGTCGAAGCGCCCCGCCCGTTCCTTGAAAGGGATTCCGAGGTAGTCGAACTCCTCGGGACGGTATCCGAGGCCCGCACCGAAGATCAGGCGACCTTCCGTGACCACGTCGAGGGTCGCGATCTCCTCCGCGAGCATCACCGGGTGGTACAGCGGCGCAATCATGATCTGCGTGACGAGCTTGACGTTCGGCTCGACGTGCGCGGCCAGTCGCGCCAGCAGCGGTACCGGCTGCAACCATCGCAGGTCCCCGTACAGGAAATGCTGTCCGATGGCGATATAGGTGAACCCGTTCTCCTGTGCCGCGTCGACGATGCGCAGGACATCCTTGAACTGCTGGGCAGGACTGACCGATTTCGGTACATCGCTGAGCAGTAATCCGACCTGAACCATTGTGCCGCTCCTCCCGTTAGCCCAGCGTTACTGTGCGGTGAGTCCGCCGTCGACCGGGATGGTCGTGCCGGTGATGTAGCTTGCGTCGTCGCTGTTGAGGAATGCGATCACCGAAGCGATCTCCTCGGGTTGCGCACCGCGCCCGAGCGGAATGGTCGCGACGAAGTCCTTGGTGAGCGCCGAGACGTCCGCCCCGGCCTCGCGCCCGAAGAACTGCGACAGCATCGGCGTGACCACCTGGCCCGGGCAGATCACGTTCACGCGGATCCCGTCCTTCGCACCGACCAGCGCGAGCGAGCGAGCGAACGGGACGAGGGAGCCCTTCGTCATCGAATAGATCGGGCTGAAGGGGGAGCCGATCAGCGCGGACGTCGACGACGTCAGCGTGATCGAACCCTTGCCCTGGGCCTTCTTCAGCAGATCGAAGCCGAGCGTCGTGGAGTAGTAGGCGCTCTTCACGTTGACCGCGATGTTCTTCTCCCAGTCCGCATCGTCGATGTCGATGCCGCCGGGGCCGGGCATTCCCACCTGGGCGTGCAGCGCGTGGAGCACGCCGTGCTCGGCATCGATCTTTCCGAACAGGGCGCGGAGGTCGTCCTTGTTCGTGGCATCGACCCGGATGGGGGTGGCCTGGCCTCCGTCGGCCCGGATCTCGTCGGCGACGGTGATCGCGCCGTCTTCGGACAGGTCGGCGACGTAGACGTGACCGCCCTCCTTCGCGATCCGATGGCTGATCGCGCGGCCCATTCCCGAGCCACCACCGACGATGGCGGCGATGCGCCCTTCGTATCGACCCAACATGTCGTTCACCTCGTCCTTCACAGAAGCTTGTGGTTGCTTGTCGTCTTCAGGACCGCTGATTGAAGGTGCGGCCCAGCAATTCGGATACGATTCGGGTGCGCTGCATCGTGGGCGTTCCCCCTGCGAGCGCCCACCCGTGTGAATCCCGGTGCAGGCGTTCGATTCCGAATTCTTCGGTGTACCCGTTTCCGCCGTGCAGCTGGATCGCCATGTCCGTCACGCGCTTCGCCATCTCGTTGGCGGTGCACTTGGCGAGGGAGACCTCCAGCGGGTCGGGGAGCCCGTCCCCCATGTTGGCCACTGCCCGGTCGCGGAGCAGTCGCGCGGCCTCGACCTGCAGGACCATGTCCGCCAAAGTCATCTGGACGGACTGGAACTCGACCAGCGGCTTACCGAACTGGTAGCGCTCCTGCACGTAGGCGACGGTGCGGTCGAGCGCTTCCTGGCCGATCGCCAGGCTCATGGTGGTGTTGCCGAGACGCTCGATGGTGAAGGCACCGAACAGCTTCTTGAAGCCGCCGGCCTCGGCGACCACGTTCTCCTCGGGCACGAGGACGTCGTCGTAGAAGATGTCGGCGGAAGGGATGCCACGGAAACCCATGAGCTTCTCTCGGGCCCCGAAGGACATTCCGGGCCGGTCGGCCTCCACGAGTACTGCGCCGATACCCTTCGAGCCGGGCGCGTCGCTCAGCTTGCAGTAGGTGAGGTAGACGTCGGCCTCGCTGCCGTTGGAGATCCAGCGCTTCATCCCGTTCACCACCACCCCGTCGTCGGTGCGGACCGCCTTGGTGGTCATGTCGGTGGCGGCGGAACCCGCGTCGGGTTCGGAGATGG
Organism: Rhodococcus sp. CX; assembly: GCF_015865005.1. Taxonomy (NCBI): domain Bacteria; kingdom Bacillati; phylum Actinomycetota; class Actinomycetes; order Mycobacteriales; family Nocardiaceae; genus Rhodococcus; species Rhodococcus sp. CX. Next base: position 22,533 of record NZ_JADZGH010000099.1, on the reverse strand, counting down.
CGACGGCCATCGTGATCTCGCCGGCGACGATCCCGGGCAGGAACGCTTTCTTCTGCTGCTCGGTGCCCATGAGGGCGATTACCTGGGCGGGACCGGTGTTGGATTCGAAGATCTGGAATGCGGCAGGACGGCAGACCTTGGCGAACTCCTCGATCACCGCGAGGGCGTGCGACAGCGGCGCTCCCGCCCCGCCGTACTCCTCCGGCAACGAGATTCCCAGATAGCCCAGCTCACCGAGGAAACGGCGCTCTTCGTGCGGAAACGCGGTGCGGTCGAGGTCCCATTGAGCCGCCTTCGGCGCGTAACGCTCGCGGGCAACCTTCGCGGCGGCTGCACGGATCTCGCGGAGTTCGTCCTCCACCCCTGGATTCCACATGGGGCCACCTTTCCTGTTCATCATTAACCTAGAGATTGAGGTCGATGTGGTCAAGGTCACTCACGCCGACGAGTGGATACTAACCATGATAATGATTAAGACGCAATCGCTGGAGTTCCGACACGTCGTGCCGTCCGCGCCGAAACCCCTCCGGACCCAGCGCTCACCTCGGAGGACCCCATGCCGAACGACTTCGACCCCGAACAACTCGGCGCGCTCACCCGCCGGATAGAACGACTCGAGGATCGCGCCCGGATCCAGGATCTGATCGCGGCGTACGCCATCGCGGTCGACGACCGGGACCTCGAGACCGTGGTCTCGATGTTCACCGAGGACGCCGAATTCGTTCGCGCCGGCTCGGCCTCCCGGGGCAGGGACGCGATCCGCAGCTTCTACAGCGAGGCCATGAACCGCTACGCGCTCACGCTGCACCAACCGCTGAGCGACCAGATCAGCCTCGACGGCGATCGCGCCCGCGGAATACTCACCGGCCGCGCGGAACTCGCGCTCGACGGCACGCTCGTACTGGCGTCCTACCGGTACGCCGACGAGTACGTCCGCAGCGAGGAGGGCTGGCTCTTCGCCCGCCGCGACCTGCGCTTCCTGTATGCCGTACCCATCGACGACATGAACGACGGCGTCTGCGCGACCGAGCGCATCCGCTGGCCTGGGACGCCTCCGCGCATCGGAGATTTCCTGTAGGCACCGCCGATCACCCAGGTGTTGTGACACATGCCATATCCAGCGCATGATGTGATCTATACTAACCATCATTATTAATTCTCCATTCGGGAGGCTCACCCATGACCCGTGCCGTGATCGTTGATGCCGTCCGCTCCCCCGTGGGCAAGGGCAGACCCACCGGTACCCTCGCCGGGACGCACCCCAACGACCTGCTCGCCGCCGTGCTCTCCGGCCTGGTTTCCCGCAACGACCTCGATCCCGGATCGATCGACGACGTGATCGTCGGCTGCGTCAACCAGTCGGGCGAACAGTCCGCGACGCCCGGCCGTCAGGCACTGCTGGCAGCCGGCTTCCCCGAACACGTGCCCTCGGTGACCGTCGAGCGCAAGTGCGGTTCCGGTCAGCAGGCCGTGGACTTCGCGGTCCAGGGCATCGTCTCCGGCGCATACGAGATCGCCGTCGCCGCCGGCGTCGAATCCATGAGCCGGGTGCCCATGGGCTCCGCCGCGATGGGCAAGGACCCGCACGGCAGCGGCGTGCGCGACCGCTTTCCCGGGCTGGTGCCGCAAGGGATCGCGGCCGAACTCGTCGCCCGGAAGTGGGCGCTGAGCCGCACCGAACTGGACGACTACGCCGCGCGCTCGCACGAGCGCGCCGCCCGCGCGCAGCGCGAGGGCTGGTTCGATTCCGAGATCGTGCCCATCGTGACCCCGAACGGGACCGTGTCGGCGGACGAGACGATCCGTGAGGGCACCACCGCGGACGCCCTGGCGGGACTGCGCCCGGCGTTCGCGTCCGACGAGTGGCGCACCCGGTTCCCCGATCTCGACTGGAAGGTCACGGCGGGCAACTCCTCGCAGATCTCCGACGGAGCGTCCGCCCTGCTGATCATGTCGGAGGAGCGGGCCCGTGCACTCGGCCTTCGTCCGCGGGCGGTGATACGTGCCTCCGCGGTGGTCGGCGACGACCCGACTCTGATGCTCACCGGTCCCATTCCCGCCACCGAGAAGGTGCTGCACCGGGCCGGGCTGTCGGTGCGGGATATCGATGCATTCGAGGTCAACGAGGCCTTCGCGTCGGTTCCCCTGGCCTGGCAGCGCGAGATGGGTGTCGCGGACGAAGTGCTCAATCCCGTCGGCGGCGCCATCGCCCTCGGTCACCCGCTCGGCGCATCCGGGGCGCGTCTGATGACGTCCCTGCTCGCGCATCTGGAGCGGATCGACGGGCGCTACGGACTCCAGACCATGTGCGAGGCGGGCGGAATGGCCAACGCCACGGTCCTCGAACGAATCCGATAACCGAACGAACAGGAGCCAACATGGACATGACACACGGATCCGCCGTCGTCACGGGAGGGGCCTCGGGCCTCGGCCTGGCCACGGTCGAGCGGTTCGTCGCACAGGGCACACCGACGGTGATCGTCGACCTGCCGACTTCGGACGGCGAGGTGGTCGCGAAGTCACTGGGCGATCTCGCGGTGTTCGCGCCGGCCGACGTCACGGACCCGGATGCGGTCGACCGCGCACTCGACGCCGCCGAGGCACTCGCGCCGATCCGGGCGGTCGTTCACTGCGCCGGCCGCGGCGGCACCGTTCGCGTCGTCGAGAAGGACGGCGCACCCGGTTCGCTCGACCTCTACGAGAATCTGATCCGGATCAATCTGATCGGTTCGTTCAACGTCCTGCGCCTGGCCGCCGCCCGGATGGTGCGCAACGAGCCCGTGGACGGCGAACGCGGCGTCGTGATCCTGACGGCGTCGGTGGCGGCCTGGGAAGGCCAGATCGGGCAGATCCCCTACGCGTCCGCCAAGGCCGGCGTGGTCGGCATGACCCTCGTCGCCGCTCGGGACCTCGCCCGAAAGCTGGTGCGGGTCAACAGCATCGCACCGGGCACCTTCGATACACCCATCCTGTCCCGGTTCTCGCAGGAGATCCGTGACGGTCTCGCCGCCCAGACCCCGCATCCGTCGCGTCTCGGGCAGCCGGACGAGTACGCCAAGCTCGCACTGTCGATCGTCGACAACGCCATGATCAACGGCGAGACGATCCGGATCGACGGTGCCATCCGCATGCAGCCGCGTTAGGAGCAGAGATGAACACACCGGTTCACGTCGAACAGTCCGACGGCGTCCAGATCATCACGATCAACCGTCCCGAAGTCCGTAATGCGATCAACACCGAGACTGCCGTGGCCATCGCCGCCGCGCTCGACGAGCTCGACAAACGTGACGATCTCGTCGCCGGTGTCATCACCGGCGCCGGCAAGACCTTCTGCACGGGAATGGATCTCAAAGCATTCCTGGCGGGCGAACGGCCCTCGGTGGAGGGCAGGGGATTCGCCGGTATCACCGAGAAGTCTCCCGCCAAGCCGCTGATCGCCGCGGTGGAAGGGCACGCGGTCGCCGGCGGATTCGAGATCGTGCTGGCGTGCGATCTCATCGTGGCCTCCGAGACCGCGGTATTCGGGCTACCCGAGGTCAAGCGTGGCCTGCTCGCCGGCGGTGGTGGTCTGTTGCGGTTGCCCCGCCGCGTCCCCCACCAGCTGGCCGTCGAGTGGTGCCTCACCGGCGAGTTCGTGTCCGCCGCCACCGCCTACGACGCGAAACTGCTCAACCGGCTCGTTCCCGAAGGAACAGCCTTGGAGGAGGCCCTGCAGCTGGCCCGGACCATCGCAAAGAACGGCCCGCTCGCACTGCGTGCGACCAAGGAGATCATCGCGCAGGCGCGGGACTGGTCGAACGCCGAGGAATTCGATCGGATGCGCGAGATCTACGAGCCCGTGCGTTCGTCGCAAGACGCCAAGGAGGGCGCACTCGCGTTCAAGGAGAAGCGCGAGCCGGTCTGGCAGGGACGCTGATCCGAAGCACCGCCGTAAGCGAAAGGGTCCCCCGAGAATCTTCTCGGGGGACCCTTTTCGGTAGGAGGGCAGTCAGATCTTCGCTGGTTCCATCAACACGATCTCGCGTGTGCCGTTCCACTCGATCAGCACGCCCGGCGTGCGCATGTCGTGGCCTTCGAAACCGATCGAGCCCTGGGCACCCTCGAAACCGTTCTCGAGGACGATTTCGAGACCGCGCTGGATGTCCTCCCGGGACGCGCCCCCGGCGGCCTTGACGGCGTGCGCCAGCATCCACGCCGCGTCGTATCCTTCGGCGGCATAGTTGACCGGGTCCTCGCCGTACTTCGCGCGGTAGGCGGCGACGAATGCCTGCGACGACGGGAACGGCTGGTCGACGGTGAAGTTCGTCGTCCAGAACATGCCGGCCCCGTCCGCCCCGGCCGGGACGAGGTTGTTGGTGCCCGCTCCGGTCTGGCCCAGAACCGGTCCGGCGTATCCGGCCTGCCTCAACTGGCGCATCGCGGTGGCGTTCTGGGCACCCACAAGGAGGAAGGCGACCGCATCGGGTTGCTCCGCTGCGATTTTCGACGCGGACGTCGCGAAGTCCTGCGTGGAGTTCTGCACCGACGTCGCCGACACGATCTCGAAGCCGTACTTCGCCTGCCCCTCGACGAGGTTCTTCTCCGCCATCTGGGCGAGAGCCGGATTACCCGCGTTGTACAGCACGCTCAGCCGCTTGACGCCGAGTTGCTGGAGGTGTGCCATCGACGTCGCCACGTGGGTGGTCTGCGGCGGGGTCGCCCGGAACGTGTAGTCGCCGATCAGCACACCGTTGCTCGCCGACTGGGTGTAGATCGTCGGCAGCCCCGACCGCTCCGCGAGCGGTGAGATCGCGATCGCCTGCGCACTCGAGATGCCCCCGATCATGGCGCTGACGGAACGGTCGGCCGTCGCTTCGACGGCCTGGCTCACCGCAGTCTGCGTATCGCTCGCGGCGTCGCGGCTTCGCAACGCGAACCGCGACCCACCGAGGTAGTTCTGTTCGTTGATCTGATCGACCGCCAGCTCGATCCCGCGGAACTGCGGCTGACCGCCGAAGGCCGTCAATCCCGTTTTGTCCGTGACGGATACGATCTTGATCTCGGTGGGCATCTCACCGTTCGCAACCGGACCGCCGCCGGAACCGCACGCGGTGGTGCCGAACAGGCCGGCGATCGCGAGCACTGCGACCGACAATCGTCTCTTCATGATCTTTCAGCTCTCGATTCCACTGTCGGACCCGGTCAGCGCCGCCTCGCCGAGGAATGCCGACACGACCGAGGAATGCCTGCGGGCCTCCTGCACAGGCCCCGAATAGACCGACTCACCCCGGTTGACCACGACCACGTCGTCGGCGATCTTCATCCCGGCCTCGGCGTTCTGCTCGACCATGAGCACGCCGATGCCTTGATCTGCGATCGCACGGACGCTGTCCATGACGCGGTCGACCACGGCCGGAGCGAGCCCCATGGACGGTTCGTCCATCAGGATGTAGGAGGGCTGGGACATGAGGCTGCGACCGAACGCGAGCATCTGCTGCTCACCGCCGCTGAGCAGACCGGCCGGGCCGTCCTGCCGCTCCTCGAGAATGGGAAACATCCCGAATGCCCGTCGCATCGATTCCTCGCGGTCCTTCTTCGACGCGATCAGGCCCCCGACCTTCAGGTTCTCGGCCACGGTCAGCGACGAGAAGACCCTGCGGCCCTCCGGTACCAGAGACACACCGCGAGCGAGGATCCGGTGCGCCGGCCACCCCACGACGGACTCACCGTCGACCAGGATCTCCCCAGAGGTGGGTGCGTTCAATCCGGCGACCGTGCGCAAGGTCGTGGTCTTGCCGGCGCCGTTCGCGCCGAGCACCAGGGTGACGCGACCCGGGTGCGCGGTCACCGACACACCGCGGACCGCACTGACCTTGCCGTAGTCGACGTGGAGATCACGAATCTCGATCATCGTTGTCCTGCTTTCCGAGATAGGCCTCGCGCACCGCCGGATCACGAACGACATCCGACGGTGTGCCCGACGCGATCAGGCGTCCGGAGTTCATGGCGAAGAGGTGATCGCAGACGTCCACCATCATCTGCACGTCGTGCTCGACGATGAGCTGGGTGAGCCCCTCCGACCGCAGATCGGCCATCAACTTGCCGATCTCCTCCCGTTCGAAGCGGTTCATTCCCGCAGTGGGTTCGTCGAGCAGCAGCAGCTTCGGGGACATCACGATCGCCCGGGCGATCTCGACGCGGCGCTGGAGACCGTAGGACAACTGTCCCGGAAGGAGATTCTCCTTGCCGTCCAGCCCGGTCCGCTCGAGTGCCGTCGCCACCGCGGAATCGGCCGCGTCGCGGTCCGTGCTGTCGGGGCGACGCCACCACGAGTGCGAACCGGCGATCAGATCGTGGCCGAGCTGCACGTTCTCACGGACCGTGAGGTCGTCGAGCAGCCGGACGGTCTGGAAGGTCCGGCCGATTCCGAGTCGCGCGACAGCCTCCGGGCGGACACGCGAGTAGTCCTGTCCTTCGAACCGGAGAGTTCCGCGCGTGAGCGGGGTCAGACGCGTGATCGCGCCGAGCAGTGTGCTCTTACCGGATCCGTTGGGGCCCAGGATCCCCGAGATCCTTCCGCGCGCGAGACCGAGGGTGATGCCGTCGACCGCTTTGATACCGCCGAAATGAACGGCGAGGTCGTCCAGTGTCAGCACCTCGCTCCCGGCGGGGCTCGACGGGTCCGGCTGCGGCCGGGTGAGTTCCGTGGTCATCGGGAATCTCCTGACGTGGTCGTCGGTGCGCCGGAGGACGCCAGTTCGGCTTGGAGCTCCGCTGCGTCTTCGGCATCCTTCTCCGCGGCGCGGGCCTCGAGCAGTTCCTCCGACTCGAGCGCGTCGGCGTTCAGGCGGGCCGACCGGCGGCGGTACAGGTCCGTGACGATTCCGGTGATGCCGCCGGGCATGAAGATCGCGGCGATCGCGACGATCACGCCGTAGACGATGCTCTGGTAGGTGCCGACCTGTTCGAGCACGACGGGCAGCCAGGTGAAGATCAGAGCACCGATGAGGACACCGATCCACGAGCGCGACCCGCCGACGATGATGATGGTCAGCGCCAGCACGATCAGCGGGAACCCGATGTTCTCCGGGGCGATTGCGGTCATCATGAGGATGTTCAGTCCCCCGCCGAGTGCACCCAGGACACCGCTGAGCACGAACGACACCTTGCGGTAGCGGGCGACGTTGATGCCCATCGCGGAGGCCAGCTCGGGGTCTTCGCGGACCGCTTCGATCCGCCGGCCCATGGCGCCGCGTTCGCTGACGATCATCGCCGCGACCACGACGGCGCACACCACGGCGAGATGCGGGACGGAGATCTCGACGGGGGTCAGCACCCCGAACAATCCGACGGAACCGCCGGTAAGGGTGCCGCCGTTGTGGGCCACGACCGTCACGATCATCACGAACGCGACGGTCGCCATGGCCAGGTAGAGCCCGCTGAGTCGCTGCACGACGAGCGAGAGCAGGTAGCCGACGACGGCACAGATCACGACGATTGCCGCGAGCGCCGACAGTGCTCCGAAATCGTAGTGCAGCACGAGGATTGCGACACCGTACGAGCCCATTCCGTAGAACGCCGCGCCGGCGAACGAGAACACTCCCATCCGGAACTGGATCTGAATGCTCAGGGCGAGAAGCAATACCGTGAACGTGCTCTGGATGAGCACGATGTTGGAGAAGTAGAAGTCGCTCATACCCGTCGCACCTCCTTCTTTCCGAAGATTCCCTGCGGGCGCAGGAGCAGCACGGCGAGGATCAGGCCGAAGCCGACGGCGTCGACCCACCCGCCACCGGTGTAGCGCAGGACGAGCACCTCGGAGAACGCCAGGATCATCGCGCCGAGCGCGGCGCCGCCGGTGCTGCCGACTCCGCCGAGGATGATGATGGCGAACGCCTTGATCAGCAGCGTTTCCCCGCTCTCGGCGGTGATCGCGCCGAGGTTGAAGGTGAGCAGCGCACCGGCGAGGCCCGCGAGACCACCCGAGATCGCCATGGTCAGCAACGACAGCTGCCGGCGCTTGACGCCCATGAGCTCGGCGGTTTCGGGGTCCACACCGATTGCACGAAGTGCAAGTCCGTGACTGGTGTTCTTGAGCCAGTACGAGATCGAGACCGTCAGCACGAGCGCGCAGCCGAGAACGACCAGACCGGTACTCGACAGCCGCATACCTCCGAAGGTGTGCACCGTCGTCTCGTAACTGCTGTGCAGGAAGCCGAAAGGCTCACTGAGTGTGTACACCTGCACGATGGCTACGGGAATCGTGCCGATGCCGATACCGCCGATGAGGATCTGGAGTTCGGCTGTGCGCTGGTTCTTCGCCCTCCGGAGGATGGGCTGGAAGGCCAGAACATCGATCGCCGCCGACACCGTCGCGCCGACCACCGCAGAGATGACACAGATCGCGACCAGGCCCAGTTCGACATGGGAGACGATCTGTGACGCCACGAACGCGGAGAACATGAAGATCCCGCCGTGGGCGAAGTTCAGGATGTCGATCGTGCCCCAGGAGATGCTCATCCCCAGGCAGAACAACAGATAGATGGACCCGAGTACGGCCGCATCGATCATCAATTGAGACATGGCGCCGTTTCCTTCGAACTCGTTGACGCTGAGGCTTTCTCGGAATGAGCGTGCATTCGGTGCACGCCCTCGACCCGCACGGTTGCGACCGCGTCACTCGGCAACATCGGAACCCTCGACCAGAACTTCCTCGGTGCCGGTCCACTCGACCAGCACGCCCTCGACCCGCATGTCGTTGCCCTCGAACGTCACCGGTCCGAGCGCACCGTCGAAGCCCTCGCCTACGACCTGCTCGAGGCCACGCTGGATGTCCTCGCGAGAGGCCCCGCCGGAGTTCTTCACCGCGTGCGCCAGCATCCAGGTCGCGTCGTAGCCCTCGGCGGCGTAGTTGAGCGGGTTCTCACCGTTGTACTTCGCCCGGTAGGCCTCGACGAACGCCGCCGACGACGGTGCGGTCTGGTGGAAGCTGAAGTCGGTGGCCCAGTACATTCCGGCCCCCGCCGCGCCTGCGGGCGCGAGGTTTCCGGCGCCTGCGGCCGGATTACCGACGACGGGCCCGGTGTACCCGGCCTGCCGGAGCTGGGACATGGCAGTGGAATTGCCCGCACCGACCAGCAGGACGATGACGGCGTCGGGTTTCTCGCCGGCGATACGCGTTGCGGTGGTGCTGAAGTCCTGGGTGGTCGCCTGCACCGCGGTGCTGGAGAGAATCTTGTATCCGTACTCGGCCTGCCCGTCCGGGATCGTGTGCTCACCGAGTCCGGCAAGGGTGACGTTGCCGGCGTTGTACAGCACACTCACCGTGCCGACCCCCTGGTCCCGCAACCGCTCGAGCGCCTTGACGAAATAGGTTTCCATCGGAGCCGTCGCCCGGTAGGTGTAGTCGCCGATGACCACTCCCTCGCTCCCGGACTGGGTGAAGACGGTCGGCAGCTTGGCCCGTTCGACCAGGGGCGCGATCGCGACCGCGTGAGCGCTGAGAACCGGCCCGAGCAGCGCGCTGACGCTTCGGTCCGTCAGCGCCTCCGTGGTCTGGCTGACGGCGGTTTGGGTATCGCTCGCCGAATCCCTCTTCTCCAAGAGGAATTCGGTGTCTCCGAGGTAGTCCTGCGCGTTGATCTCATCGATGGCGAGCTCGATGCCCTTCAACTGGCTGCTACCGACGTATGCGGTGGTTCCGGTCTGGTCGGTGACCGACACGACCTTGACCTGGTCCGGTAGATCACCGTCCGAAACCGTTCCTCCCGCTCCGGATCCGCAACCGGCGAGAACCAGGGCTGCGGCCCCGATTCCGGCAAAGATCCGAACACGGTACCCGCGATCGACTCGACTCATGACTCCCCTTTCGGGACGAATGATGTGCATCATTATTCGTGATTGGAATCACACTAAGGTGACGCATCCGAAATGTCCACAGGAGAAAACGGGAACGCGGTCCGGTCAGCGCTCGGCCACGAGAGTTGCCTGCATACGGTCGGTTCGGGTGACGGCCCAATGCTTCCGGCCGAATGCGAAGACGGCCGCGCAGAAGGCCCCGAACAGAAGAACCGCGATCGAGGTGCCCCAGGCGTATCCGATGCCGGAGGACACCGCCCCCGCGAGGAGAATCACCGACGCCGCGAAGCCGTAGGACGTACACGCATACAAGGAGGTAGCCCTGCCCTGCTCGACCGGTGTCGCTCCGGTCGTGAGGAGCGTGAGCCCCTTCGCGTACGCGAATCCCTGCCCGATCCCCCACAGCAGGCAACCCGCCAGAACCGGGAGCAACCGTCCGGAGAGGGTACCGGCGGCGAGAACGACACTGCCGGAACCCAACAGGACGAGCGACTGGGGTGCGGACGGTGTCCGTCCGACGGCCCGTCCGACGTACGGGGCGACCCAGGCCACGACCAGCAAGACGATCCCACCCAGGACCCCCGTGAGAAGCAGATCGGACTGCAGGCCACTTCTGAGCGCGGGCGGGAGGACTCCCACGGCGATGCCGCCGACGGTCCACCCTGCCGCACCGAGGCCGTACGCCGCGAGTCTGCCGCGCGGAGAGACCGTTTCCCCGGGATCCTCGTCCGGGCTCCGCTCCGCGGATTCCACGAGGCTTGCGGCGTCGCGTATTCGAGTGCGATTCCACCACAGCACCCCCAGGAGCAGGATCTCGCACACAGCGAGGGCAACAGCGTGGACTCGATAGACCAGCACGGTGGGATCCCGGAAGAACTCGGCGACGACCGCCGCCGCGATGAGGCCGATCAGGGAGCCGCCGATCGCCCCGGTGGCCGCGAGCGTCCGGCCGGCGTCCCCGCGAGCCGTCACGGCGAGGGTCGCCGCGGAACCCGTGGCCGCTCCCACGCAGATGCCCGTGAACGCCCGGCCCAGAAACAGCAGCGGAGGCGAGTCGCTTCCGAGCCACAGCGCGACGTCGCCCAGGATGCCGACGAGCACGGCCGCCGGCAGGACGATCTGCACGTGGCGGCCGAGCGTCGTCCGGTTCATCACGAGGAACATCGAGATCAAGGCCCCGAAGTAGGTCACGAACAGCGCCGCGAGCGCGAACGGGGACATTCCGAGCCGCTCCTCGTACAGCGGCAGCAGCGGTCCGGGAATGTTGGAACCGACCACGGTCAGCGCGAACGTGAGCGCAACGACGCCACCCAGGGCCCCGGCGGATCGCGCCCCCGACCGCCCGGAAGGCACGGTCACGCTCGCACGGGACGCGTTTTCACCAGTGGCGGATCGAATTCGGTGCGCCCGATCTTCGACGCTCCGCCCGGTGATCCGATCTCGGCGAAGAACTCGTAGTTCGCCGCGATGTAGCCCGAATGCTCCTCGGGTACATCTTCTTCGAAGAAGATCGCCTCGACCGGGCACACCGGTTCACACGCGCCGCAGTCCACGCATTCGTCCGGATTGATGTACATCATCCGTCCGCCCTCGTAGATGCAGTCGACCGGGCACTCCTCGATGCAGGCCTTGTCCAGGATATCGACGCAGGGCTCGGTAACGATGTAGGTCATCGCGGGCTCCTCTGTTTCCCACCGGCAATGTCGCTCATAATCATATTCATCTATTATGTGATGTCAACGACATCGAGGACGTCAGCCGGTCGACCGTTCGCCGACGTCGGACGACGAGCACCAGGGCGGCGAGGACGCACAGGAAGAAGAACGTGCAGAAGACGTAACTCGCTGCAAGAAGGCCGAACTCGTCGGCAAGCACACCCATGCCGAGAATCCCCACACCAACCGTCCCGTAGCCCGCGAGCCACACGAGTGCCGTGACCTCCGCTCCGCGGCCCGCCGGAGCGCATGCCCGGGCAAGTTGCAGTCCCGCGAGTTGCGCGAGGCTCTGCCCGAGGCCTGCCGCCAGCGCGGCCGCGACGATCACGGGAACCGACTCCACGCCGACGGCGACGGCGATGAGCACCGCCGCGAGGAGGGAGATCACCAAACCCACACGCGCGACCCGGTAGGTACTCATTCGCCTCGCGAGGATCTGACTCCCCGCCCCCGCCCCGAAGACCATGAACGAGACGGCACCGGCCAGGAGTCGGGTGTCGTTGCCGAGGAGATCGGAGATCATGGCCGGCCCCAGCGAAATGAACAACCCCGCGAGCGCGAAGGGGCTGCCTGCCACTGCCATCGCCATGACCACGACGGATCCGGTTCCGGCGGGAAGCTTCGGCCATTCCATCAGCCGACCTCCGGGTGGGAGGTCCGGACGCCCACTCGTTCGCGAAACCGGTACCGCCACGACGACCAGCGGAACCGCCAGGAGGACGAACACCAGGCTCGTGGGCGCCGAGACGGAGTCGGCGAGCGCACCCGCGAGCAGCGGACCCACCGCAGACCCGGCCACGGGCGCGACGCTCGCGTACAGCGCCGCACGCGTCTGCCCCTCCGGGCCGCAGAGATCCGCGATGGCCGCGCCACCTGCCGCACCGAACGCGCCGGACGCGACTCCGATGAGAAAACGCCCCGATTCCAGCCAGAGCGGTGTGCGGGCGAGGGCGAACAACGCGCACGCCACCACGGCGAGCACGAGCGCGGGCAGAAGCACCGATCGATGCCCCACCCGGTCGGCGACCCGCCCCCCGAGCAGCAAGGAGACGATCGCCCCGACGATGTAACTGATGAAGATCAGCGACACGGTGGTCTGGGAGAATCCCATCTCGCGTTGCCACAAGACATAGAGCGGAGCGGGAGCATTGCTCACCGTGAAGACCGAGAAGATCGCCACCATGATCCACTCGGGGCGGACCGAGGGTCTCGCCGCCGTCGTCGCAACCATCCCCAAATCCACACCAATCATTATCAGTGATACTTCTCAGCACTCTTGCACACTCGATGCAGCTGCGCGCGGGCTTCGGACCTCCGCACGAGCGCGGGGCAGGCAGGGTCGACCCTTCCGGCCCTGGGTGCGGGTCTTCCGGTGCACACATACACCGCGGTGCCGCGAGAGTCCTTGGGCCCCCGATCCACAGGTCCTAGGCACCCCTAGGCATTTACCCGGTGTGACCGGAGACACAGGGTGGCATCGTGGAGGCATCACGGCACAGTCCGCCCCGACCGGCACCGAGCCGGACTTCGCATCGCCTCCCCGGCACGACGCCACATTGGAGTTCCTATGACCGACACCATCGACCACGTGCGTTCCCACCTCGACGACGCCCTCGTCGAGGACGCGGCGAGCGGCCGCTACCAGGTGCGGCGCGACATCTTCACCGACGAAGAGATCTTCGAGATGGAGATGAAGCACATCTTCGAGGGCAACTGGGTGTACCTCGCGCACGAGAGCCAGGTGCCCAACGCCGGGGACTACTTCACCACCTACATCGGCCGCCAGCCCGTCGTGATCACCCGCGACAAGGACGGCGAGCTGCACTGCCTCATCAATGCGTGCAGCCACCGCGGCGCGATGCTGTGCCGGCGCAAGACCGACAACCGGACCACGTTCACGTGCCCGTTCCACGGCTGGACGTTCCGCAACAACGGCAAGCTGCTCAAGGTCAAGGACCCCCGCGACGCCGGCTACCCGGAACAGTTCAACACCGACGGCAGCCACGACCTGACCCGTGTCGCCCGCTTCGGCAACTACCGCGGATTCCTGTTCGGCAGCCTCAACCCCGACGTCGACTCCCTCGAGGACCACCTCGGCGACACCACCAAGATCATCGACATGGTCGTGGACCAGTCCCCCGAGGGACTCGAGGTGCTGCGCGGCGCGTCCACCTACACCTACGACGGCAACTGGAAACTGCAGGCGGAGAACGGCGCCGACGGCTACCACGTGTCCGCGACGCACTGGAACTACGCGGCCACCACCGCCCGTCGCACGGCCGGGGAATCGGCCAACGAGACCCGGGCGATGGACGCCGGCACGTGGGGTAAGCAGGGCGGCGGCTACCACTCGTTCGAGAACGGCCACCTGCTGCTGTGGATGTGGTGGGGCAACCCGCAGGACCGCCCCCTCTACCCGCGCAAGGACGAGCTCGCCGCCGAGTTCGGGGAGAAGAAGGCCGAATTCATGGTCGGCGCGTCACGCAACCTGTGCCTGTACCCGAACGTGTATCTGATGGACCAGTTCTCGTCGCAGATCCGCCACTTCCGGCCGATCGCGGTGGACAAGACCGAGGTGACGATCTACTGCATCGCCCCCAAGGGTGAGTCCGCCGAGTCCCGCGCCAACCGGATCCGCCAGTACGAGGACTTCTTCAACGCGACGGGCATGGCGACCCCGGACGATCTCGAGGAGTTCCGGTCCTGCCAGAAGACCTACCTCGCGACCGCAGCACCGTGGAACGACATGAGCCGCGGCGCCACGCATGTGCTCAACGGCCCGGATCAGGTCGCGAAGGACCTGGGCATGACCAACGTGCTGTCGAGCGGCGTGAAGACCGAGGACGAGGGCCTCTACCCGATCCAGCACAGGTACTGGCTCGAGACGATGCGCAAGGCCGCCGAGGCCGAAGCCCGGTCCACCGCCGCGAACGAGCGCTGAGGGAAACGAAACAATGACCATTGCAACAGAATTGACGCAGACCGCGATCGAGCAGTTCCTCTACAAGGAAGCACGGTTGCTCGACGACCGCGAGTTCGAGAAGTGGCTCGAGTGCTACCACCCGCAGGCCGAGTACTGGATGCCCGCGTGGGACGACAACGGTGAACTCACCGAGGACCCGCAGCGCGAGATCTCGCTCGTGTACTACCCGAACCGCGGCGGGCTCGAGGACCGGGTGTTCCGCATCCGCACCGACCGCTCGTCGGCGACGTCGCTGCCCGAGCCCCGAACGGGCCACAACATCACCAACGTCGAGATCCTCGAGCGCCGCGGCACCGAGATCGACCTGCGCCACAACTGGTTCTCGCTGTACTACCGCTACAACACGACCGACACGTACTTCGGCACGAGCTTCGTCACCCTCGACGTGTCCGGACCCGAGCCGGTGATCCGGAAGAAGAAGATCGTCCTGAAGAACGACTACATCCACCACATCGTGGACGTCTACGTCGTCTGATCACCCCGATTCACGAAAGAAGGCACATGCCATGAGCTTTCAAGTGGCACTGAGCTTCGAGGACGGGGTCACCCGCTTCGTCAAGTGCGGCCCGAACGAGACGGTCGCGGACGCGTCGTACAAGGCGCGCATCAACATTCCCCTCGACTGCCGGGACGGCGCGTGCGGCACCTGCAAGGCGCTGTGCGAGTCCGGTAGCTACGACGGCGGCGACTACATCGAGGAAGCGCTGACCGACGACGAGGCCGAGCAGGGCTACTGCCTGCCCTGCCAGATGACACCGGAATCCGACCTGGTGCTGCAGATCGCGACGACCTCCGACGTCGCGAAGACCGCCGCCACGACGTACTCGGCGACGATCACCGACATCCGCCGGTTCTCGGACAGCACGATCGGTTTCAGTGTCGAGATCCCGAACCGCGACGATTTGGTGTTCCTGCCCGGCCAGTACGTGAACATCACGGTGCCCGGCACCGACCAGAGCCGCTCGTACTCGTTCAGCACCGGCCCGAACGACGAGCACCTGTCGTTCCTGGTCAAGATCACCGAAGGCGGACTGATGTCGGAATACCTGCGCGATCGCGCGCAGGTCGGCGACACCCTCGAGTTCACCGGACCGCTCGGCAGCTTCTTCCTGCGCGAACGCAAGCGCCCCGCGCTGCTGCTCGCCGGCGGCACCGGTCTGGCCCCGATCCTCGCGATCCTGGCGACGATGCAGGAACAGGGCAGCGACCTGCCCGTGCACCTGATCTACGGTGGCACCTTCGACCGCGACATCGTCGAACTCGACACCCTCGAGGGGTACACGAAGTCGCTGCCGAACTTCAGCTTCGACTACTGCGTCGCGGATCCCGACTCGGCAGCACCGAACAAGGGGTACGTCACCTCGCTGTTCGAGCCGAAGCATCTCAACGACGGCGACGTCGACGTGTACCTGTGCGGCCCGCCGCCGATGGTCGAGGCGGTGCGCACCCACTTCGGGAACGAGGGCGTCACCCCCGCCAACTTCTACTTCGAGAAGTTCAACAATTCCGCGGCCGGTTCCGACCAAGGTGCCGTGCAGGTCACCGAGCCCACCGACGCCGAGCGTGCCGCGGCCGAGAAGGCCTCCGCCGAAACCGGTCTGCCCGTCTCGCTCGGAGCCGCGAACCCCACCGTGGCGGACAACTACGAGATCGGCGAGGAGCACCCGCCCGTCGCGGAGTCCGATGCCCAGTTCGACGCCCGCATGGCACTCGAACTCGGCGCGCTCGAACTGACGATCGGCCGGCTCACCGACGCCCAGCTCGCCGAGTTCCGCTTCCTGGCCGAGGCATCGACCGCGTCGATCGAACGCGACCGGTTCACGGACGCCGCCGCGTTCACCGACACCAACGCGGCGTTCCACGAATTCCTGTTCCGCTGCTGCGGCAACCCGGTGCTGCTCGAGGCGTACAACCGGCTCGAGGTCACCCAGCTGATGCGCCGCGTGCTGCGCACCGCGCAGTGGGTGGACGAGCAGGTCCCCCACGACCACCTGAAGATCGTCAAGGCGTTCGAACGCGGAAACCGTGCCGCGGCACGCGATCTCATCGTCTCCCACGCCCAGCACGCGAAGGAGACCATGCGTCGCGCCATCGAGGACCACGAGAAGGC